>JAZRQI010000215.1:0-24355 GCA_045649705.1 Acutalibacteraceae bacterium | reverse complement strand
CCTGTCTTACTGCACGTGAAACGTATTCAGGGAAAAGTGCAGATGAGTCTGATGTGCGGAAGAACTTTTCGATTGTGTCGCTGTCACGACCGCTTACTTTGATGTCGAATCTTTTGAGCTGACGCTGGAAAGCATCAAGACCCTCAAGTTCAGTACCTCTGTAATTTTCAGAGGGGTCCAGCTTTTCAAGTTCAGCAGTGAAAGAGTTTGATGTGTTGTAAAGACCTTTTTCAAGTCTGATATTGTCAAATGTTGCCATAGTGTTTATTCTCCTTCCTTAAAATAAAAATTCCACAGTTGAATCTGCTGCATTTACTGCAAGAACAGTACAGGGAGTACCGCCTGTTTTTTCTTTTACAGAGCCGTCAGCAGCTGAAGTAAGTTCGTTTCTGCCGAGATTAGGGGCAGAGCCTGAATAAGTTGTTTTAACATAGCCTGACATCTGCACAGTTGCGTTTTCATTGTCTGAGTCAAGGCAGATGCCTGTAAATGCCTCGTCTTCGTTACAGATAGCCACAGTAGAGTTGTCAGAAATTTTTACGGGATAAAGTTTTGTAATTTCTTCTGCACATTTGAATGTGAGAACTTTTTCGTTGAAACCGATGAATGATACGTTCATATTTCTTTTCCTTTCTTAAATCATAAAGTTGTTGTTTGTGTTGGGTTTTTCACTTTTTTTAAGCTGAGGTGACAGGTGTCTGCATTCAGCGTCAAGGCAGTCACGTCTTAACTGTTCAAGACCGTCAACGTCAAGACTTTTGCAGATATTTTCCACACTTTTCACGCTCAGTTCAGGGGAGACGGTTGCAGTGAGTTTTACAATTTCCTGCCTGAGAAAAGTTTTGTATCTCTCTGCAATCTCCGCATATTTTGAAAAGTTTTCGTCTTCCGTGAAACTCTTCACCGTACCTGCTTTTTTCTGTGCGGGAACAGCAACAAAAGACCATTCGTAAGCATCGGTAGGATTTTTCAGAATGTGGTAACAGTTTTTACCTTTCTGATGCTCACAGGTGCTTTTCTTTACGTCTTTTCCGCAGACACTGCAGATAATCTGACTGACTGCACAGTTGATGCTTACTTCCTTTTTGATACCTGCACAAATCTCGTCAATGAGAGGTTGGTTTTTCTCACTTCTGAGCATATATGCACGTGCTTTCAGACAGGCGTAACTACCATCATTTATAACTTCTGCGGAGTAGATTCGTGCTACCTGATTTTCAGCCTTCATATCGTGGTTGAGAATACCTGTTTTGCCAACAAAAAGCTCTGCAAGTTTTGTGAGTGCAGATGTGTCAAAGCATTCAAAGTCTCTGTCAATTTCGTTGTCGCAGAGAATCACATTGAAAGCGAAAATATCTTTCTCTGTAAGTTCTGTGAGAGAATATTTGTTGATTTTTTCAAGTTCTTCTTCCGTTACGGAAAAAAGTTCAATTGCATTGTCAAAGTTTTTCTCCAAAGTTTTCTACCTCCTTTTCGATTTTTTCAGCCTGTGCGTTATAAAGTCTTGCACGAGCCTCTTCAACAGCATCCTGCAGACAGATGTCTTTCCACTGAACCTGAGCCTCTGCAGTGTAACCTTTCGTTCTGAGAAAAGTGTTACCGATTTTGAGAATAACAGGTTCAAGGATACGTCTGTAGTGTTCAAGTTCACTTGTAAGAACATCAGCCTGCTGTGCAGACATTCTTTCTGTTGAAGACCAGTTAAGTCCCAGCATAAACGGGGGAAGACTTGTTTTTGCAACAATCTGTTCAAGCATCTGACGGGCAGGAACTTCACTGTCGAGAATCTGGTTATCTGCACCGATAGCCTTAATCTGAACGTCACCTACTGCCACAAAGTCGTGGACACTTCCCGATGAGTTCATAGCCTTGCTCCATTCGGATGCAATCTGAACTGCTCTGTCCTTTGCATAAGCCTTGTCAAGAGCGTCATCAGATGGCTTGTAAGTGACTGCATATCTGACATTGCCCACACGGTCAAAGTTTGTGCCGATTGTGTTGTAAATCTTCAGGAGAATTGAACTTACAAAGGGCAGTCCCTGAAGCAAGGATGTACCTTCGATACGACCGGGTGAGGGATTGAGAACAGACATCATTATAAGGTCAGGTCGCTGGATTGTGCTGTCACCGATGTCGGCAAGTGAGATGTCAACATCAAAGCCGTTTTCGTTTCTTCTGAAAACCACGTCATCAAGGCAGGTGTTGTAAAGACCGCCGAAAGAGCCTGAAACAGTGGGGAGTATTTCACCTACTGCAGTACCGCAGGTGAGAAGCTCATCAAAGAAAGCAGAGATGAAATTTTCAATGCCTCTTGAGTTTCCGTTTACAGGGACAGAACTGAAAAAGGACTGCATTTCTTTCTCTGCACTTTTGTTTTCACAGACAAGTGAAAAAGCACATACAAGACGTACAAGCTTTTCAATTGCCGCATCGATGATGGGAACAGAATTTCTCAGTTCGCGGTAAAGTCGGATGTTGGCAGAAGTTATGGGCGAAAAACTCTGAAATGTGTTTATGATACCCCTGCCGGAAGTCGTCTGTACTTCAGCAACAGGTGCTTCAGTTGGTTTTTTAAGAAAAAAATCTTTAAGACGCAAGTTTTACCTCCTTTCAGTAGAGAGAACAAAAAATTCATTTTGGGGTTTATCAAGGACCGTTGATACGAAATAGCGTATGTCGTCCATAGCGTGGTCGTTTTCTTTTCTTACGGAATCTTTTGAGGAAGAGGAATCCCATCTGTAAAGTGAAAACTCACGTATTGAATCACGGCAGACAGGGGAGAAGAGAATCTTTTTCTGTTTGAGAGCATCGGAAACAAGCCTGATCCCGTCAATGACCTGATTCTTTGCAGGAATGGCACGGTATTTTCCGTGACGGGTGATACATTGAATAAAGCTTGCCGCAGATGGGTCAACGATAACACCTTCAATTTTTCTGCCTGAGGCTAATTTTTCCAGAGATGAATAGTGTTCCTCGTCGGTTTTCTGAAAACCTTCACGGCGTGAATCATGGTAGTATTCCTCGATTCTGTACCATACTCCGTTTTTTCTGCCCCAAAGACCGAAAGAGGCAGGGTTGACCGTACCGTAGTCACAGGAAATGTAGTATTTTTCAAAAGGCTCGTCAGGTGGAGAAAGAACGTGTTCTTTTTCGTTGAAGTGAGGGTAAACCACGCCCTCTGCCGCAACCCATTTTCCCTCAACGAATCTTTCATAGAAAGTGCCTGAATAAAGGGATTGGTATCTTTCAATCACCTTTCTGGAAAGGGAGGGATTGTCGCTCATCAGGAAATGGAGATGAAGACAGTTTTTTGACTGAGCCTTATCAATCCATTCCTTTTTGAACCAGTGCTGAGGGTTTTCGGGGTTGCAGTTGAACCAGAATTTTGCACCCTCAAGTGAGCATCGTGCAAGAGCCTGTTCAACAAAAGAACGTGGCATAAGTGCAACTTCGTCAAAAAGCACACCGCCCAGAGTCATACCCTGAATGAGAGATGCGGATGCTTCATCTTTACCGCCAAAGAGGAAAAATCTGTTTGTCCTTTTGCCGTAGGTTATGGTGATTTCGTTTTTTGACAGTTTTTCTTCGCAGGTAAAACCCAGTTGTCTGATGATAGGGATAACAGGCGTTACGATGTTACGCCTTACAGACTGAACTGTTTTTCCGCAGATAGCAAAGCTTGTGTCAGTAAACGCAAAGAAAGACCAGGCAATAAAGGATATTGACATGCAAAGGGTTTTACCGCTTCTTACGGCACCGTCGCAGATGAGTGCATCGTGACGGCTTGAAGAAGATTCGGGATGCCACCAGGAAAGAACGGTAAGTTGTTTCGGAGAGAAAGGAGAGAATTTTAACTTACTCATTATGTCTTCCGTCCAGTGCCTTTGCAGATTTTCTTATGGCTTCATAAAATGGCATTGATGAATCATCATCTCCGTTTTCGCAGATGGTACTCAGTTTTTCAAGTGCTTTGAGTCTGTCGAAAAACTTGATTTCAAGACCTCCGCCTTTCGGTTTCTTGATTTCTGAGATGTTGAAAAAATCCATACTTTCAATTTCGAATTTTTCCTCAGGGTCTGAAAGAATAAGTTTCAGACAATCGGCAACCGAGCCGAAAGCAAGTCTTTTCAGACCGCAGATGATTTCGTTCTTCTCTGCTTTCTGCAAACTGAGTCTGCTGATTTCTTCCTGAATTTCTTTTTTAGCCATCAGCTTCATCCCCGCTCTTTCGGGGCTTGCATATCCGCTTTTGGATGCCGCTTCACGGGCATTTGCGCACAGTGCGAAACAGTGGCAGAAAAGAAGTTCTTTTTTAGTGAGTCTTTTACTTTTCATAGTCGTTCCTTTCTTTGAATTTTGAGTTCTCTCACATATAGTGAAAACTGACCCGATTTTCTACCGAAAGTGGTAGAAAAGACAAAATAAGTTTAAAAAGTTCACATTCTGTTCACAATTAACAGAGAAAATAAGCGTAAAATATTCATATACCCGTAAAACAAAAGGAGGGAAAAATAATGGAACCCGAGGGGTGTTATTTAACAAAAAACTGGACAAAAGGAATTTAGTCGTATCTTTTATTAAGTATCAGATGCTGATATTTAATAATGGGTATGACAGGCTCCTTTTGTCTTTGACGAAAGGAGTTTTTTTATGGACGAAAAAGAGTTTGAAGAACTTGAAGCCTTGCTTGAAGGGAACAAGTTTACAGTGCTTCATTCCTTGCTGAAAGAGATGAACCCTGTTGACATTGCGGACTTCCTGAATGAGATTGACGAAAAATATCTTGTTGTCACATTCCGCATATTGCCGAAAGACATATCTGCAGATGTATTTTCATATATGGATTCCGATTCACAGGAAAACATAGTACGCTCAATTACTGACAGTGAGCTTCACAGACTTGTTGAAGATATGTACATCGACGATACAGTTGATTTCCTTGAAGACGTACCTGCAAACGTGGTAACAAGGGTGCTGAAAGCAACTGATGCCAAAACCCGTGAAACCATCAACCGATTCCTCAACTATGCAGAGGATACGGCAGGAAGTATAATGACAACGGAGATGGTGCAGCTTCACACACATCTCAATGCAGCAGAAGCTATTGAGCAGATAAGAAAAACAGGTATAGATAAAGAAACTATCTACACCTGTTATTGCATTGATGAAAAACGTCATCTTGTTGGTATTCTTGATTTGAAAGATTTGCTTTTGTGTACACCTGAAACGAAGCTGACAGAGATAATGGATGACGACAAGCAGATTATATCTGTCACAACTCACGACGACCAGGAAACAGTTGCTGACCTCGCTCGAAAGTACGACTTGTTGAGTGTGCCTGTAACAGATAATGAAAACCGACTTGTGGGAATTATCACCATCGACGATATCGTTGATATTATCGAAGAAGAAAACACCGAGGACTTTGAAAAGATGGCTCTTCTTAGTCCCTCAGATGATACTTACCTGAAAACAGGCGTTTTCAAGATGTCAAAAAACAGAATTATATGGCTTGTAATCCTCATGATTTCTGCAACTTTGACAGCCCAGATTATCAGCAAAAAGGAAATGCTCCTTGCAGACTTTGCTTTCCTTATTTCTGCAATGCCTATGCTTATGGGTACAGGCGGTAATGCAGGCAGTCAGGTATCCACACTTATTATCCGTGGTCTTGCGCTGGGTGAACTGAAAATCCGCGACTATTTCAGAATAGTTTTCAAAGAACTGAGAGTAGCACTCTGCTGTGCAACAGTCCTTGCGGTGCTGAACTTTGTAAGGCTGATGATTGTGGGCGGTGGAGATTATTTACAGTATTTCGTAGTGTCAGCCGCAATGTTCCTGACAGTTATAATCGCAAATGTTATCGGATGCACATTGCCTATTCTCGCACGAATAGTAAAGCTTGACCCGGCACTTATGGCAGGACCTCTGCTTTCAACAATCGTTGACGCGGCAACACTGTCAATCTACTTCGCAATCGCACAGTTTGTGCTTATGAGATAATTTATTGAGTGCAGAATGCAGAGTGCAGAGTGCAGAATTTTGGGTCTGCGACGCAAAATATATAAATAAAAAACCACCGGCTGAACCGGTGGTTTTTATTATGTATCGTGATAATTATTCAGCGATGATTTCGCCTTCAAGTCCGGGAGTTGCAAAAGCAGCGTTTGATTCGTCTGTGTCGATGTGCATAGCAAGTGCATAAGCGGGGTTTACTCTGCAGATAACATCGCCGAATGTAAGTGTTCTGCCTTCTGACTCGATTTTAACTGAAACAACCTGTTTGTCAACAAGGCCGTAAGCTTCAGCATCTTCGGGAGTGCAGTGGATGTGACGTTTTGCAACGATAACGCCTTCTGAAAGTTCAACTTCGCCTTTGGGACCTACGAGTTTACAAGCACCTGATGAAGCTGTGTCACCTGATTCACGGCAGGGAGCAGCAACGCCGATTGAACGTGCATCTGAAGCTGAAAGTTCAACCTGAGTAGCAGGACGTGTGGGACCGAGGATAGAAACTGCAGGGAATGAACCTTTAGGACCGATAACCTGAACTCTTTCTTCACAAGCGAACTGACCGGGCTGAGAAAGGTCTTTTTTCTTTGTAAGTTCGTAACCTTCACCGAAAAGTACAGCAAGGTCTTCTGCACTAACGTGTACGTGACGAGCTGATGTTTCAACTAAAACTAACTTTTTCATAATTTTTTTCCTCCAAACTTTTTATTACTTTATCATTTTACTACCAATTGAATATTTTTTCAATAATATTGATGAAATTTGTAACAATGTATGTTATAATTGAGAAAAACCGAAAGGATTTTAAGATATGTACACAAATTGGGATGAATTAAAAGAAGCCTGTATGGGCTGTGATAAATGCGAACTTGGCAAAACAAGGACAAATCTTGTTTTCGGCAAAGGCAACGAGAATGCGGAAGTTCTTTTCGTAGGTGAGGGACCCGGTGAAAACGAGGATTTACAGGGTGAACCTTTTGTAGGAAGAAGCGGGAAACTTCTTGACTCAATGCTTGCCTGTATAGACCTTGACAGAAACAAGAATATTTATATTGCAAATATGGTTAAGTGCAGACCTCCCAAAAACCGCGACCCCTTACCGGCAGAGCAGGATATATGCATCGAGTGGTTACGTGAACAGGTAAAGCTTATGCGACCGAAGATAATAGTATGTCTTGGCAGAATATCTGCACAAAGGCTGATTTCACCCGACTTCAAAGTCACACAGCAGCACGGACAGTTTATTGATAAAAAAGGAACACTTTTTATGGGTACTTTCCACCCTGCGGCATTACTTCGCAACCCTAACAATAAACCTGCGGCTTTTGATGACTTTATGGCACTTCGCGATAAAATCAACGAAATCTGCGACCACACATATTAAGGAGATGTTTTTATGACAGCTACATTCGGTACAATTTATGTAATTTTCAAGAGAATAATATGCTGCATTTCAGCAATCATTCTTTCAATCGTCGCTGCTGACGAAAAAGATTTACCCTCACCCGACGGTGCAGAGATTATCGCAAAAAACACTTATGTTTTGAATGATTATCATATGAGTTCACAGGGTGTTACAAATGACGGGGAATATTTCTATTTCAGCGGTAATAAAAATCTGGGTAAGGCTGATATGGAAACAGGTGAAATTTCCCGCATTACTACCAATGCGATTCCTGAAGTGCTGAAAGAAAAAGGTTGCAATCACATCGGCGGACTCAGTTATTATAACGGATATGTTTATGCCGCAATTGAAGACGGTCCTGATTATCTTAATTCATTTATTGCCCTTTATGATGCAGAAACTCTGAAATTCACAGGCATCTATTACGAACTTCCCCACGAACTCCACCTTGAGGGTGTGCCGTGGTGTGCAATAGATGTTGAGAGAAATTACCTTTACACTGCCGAGTGGACAAAGGCAAAGGTTCTCAACGTGTTTAGCCTTGATGATATGAGCCTTGTGAAAACAATCGAACTTTCAGAGCCTATCGACAGGATTCAGGGAGCAGAAATGTTTGGCGGAAAACTTTATATGTCTTGTGACGAAGAAAATGATATGAAACGCGTTCTCAGTCTTGATGTTGAAACGGGAAAAGTGGAATATGTTTTCACAAGAAATGTGGGTAAAGTGTTTGAGGCTGAGGGAATGACAGTCTATGCTGATGAAAACGGTGAGCCTGTTTTCTGCGTTCTTGACAGAGGTGAAAAAAGAATCAGTACAAACCTGACACAGTATAAGCTTGCAGATTAAGGTGAATTTATGCTTGGAATAACAATAATTGCTCTTGGCAAACTGAAAGAAAAATATCTCAGAGATGCCTGTGATGAGTATATAAAAAGACTGGGTACACTCTGTAAACTTAAAATTTTCGAGCTTGACCCTGTGAAGCTGAGCGACAATCCCTCAGAAACGGAAATTGCAAAAGCACTTGAAAAAGAGTCAAAGGATATTTCTGCGAAAATCCCTCAGGGTGCAAAAGTAGTTGCAATGTGCATCGAGGGTAAACAGATGCCCTCTGAAAAACTAAGTAAATTTTTCGAGAACACAGCCGTTTCGGGATGCGGAGAAATCGTGTTTGTAATCGGCAGTTCATTCGGACTTGACGAAAGTGTAAAGAAAAGGGCAGACCTGAGACTTTCAATGTCAGAAATGACCTTTCCGCATCAACTTGCAAGAGTAATGCTCTTGGAACAGATTTACAGAGGATTTATGATTTCAAATTCAAGTAAATATCACAAATAAACCAAGGCGGTGAACATACGTGTCATACAATAAAAAACCGAAAATGATTCTCTTTGATGTGGGTGGTACTCTGTTTGATGATACAAAGTGTGTACCCCGTGACGGACTGTCAGCATTGAGAAAACATTCAACTAATCCACAAGTGACAGACGATGATACACTGGCAAAAATCTGGGCTGAATATTCAGAAGAAATCGGCTCAGGTCACAAAGCAAAGACAGGAACATCGCTTGATTTTCATCTGTCAACTTCAATTAAGTACGTCACAATGAAAGCGGGACTCCATTTCGATATTTCATTGGCAGAACAGGAAGAAATTTTCGACAGATATAATTCGGAAAGAAAAATTGTTGATGGTGTGAATGAACTTCTCCACACTATTGATTCTCTCGGAATACGTACAGCAGTAATCAGTAACAATGCAATGAGCGGTGAGGGTCTACGCCTTTCGATTGACAGATGGATTCCGTCAAATAAGATGGAGTTTTATCTCACAAGTGCAGATGTACTCCTGACTAAACCTGATAAGTCAATTTTTGTCTGTGCGGCAAACTATGCCCACCTTGACCCGTCAGACTGTTGGTATTGCGGAGACAGTAAAGGTCCTGATGTTGACGGAGCAAAAAATGCAGGTATGACACCTGTACTCATTGATACAAAATCAGAAATTCCCCTGGAATTCCGTAATGAAGAGTATATGGCAGTTAACAATTGGAAACACCTTGCAGACTATCTGCTTAAATTTGAATGATGGATACATACAAACGGATTTGCTTTTGACAAATCCGTTTTTTTACTATATAATGATTAAAAAGAATTCCGGAGGTAAATTTATGGCTGCTAAAATCGTAAAATTCTTTATGGCAATACTTATGTTTATTTCACCTCAGCTTCCTCATCTTCTTGATTTACCTGCAATTCCGAGAGGACAGGAACTTGGTCTTGAAGAAAGGTTCAATCTTGTATGGCAGGATGAGTTCGAGGGTGATGCCCTTGATACAACAAAATGGGACGATAATCAGTCAGTTGACACTCTCCATTGGGGACCGATTCGTAAAGGCGGATACTGGCACAAGGATATGATTGACGTCAGAGACGGTAATCTTGTTATTTCAACTGAATATAAGTCAGAGCCTCTTGAAGGTAATACTTTCGGTTCACCTGATAAATACGGTGAGGGCTACTACACAGGTATGATTGCAACTCAGGGCAAAAAGGATTTCCTTTACGGATATTTTGAATGCAGAGCAATTCTTCCCAAATCAACAGGTATGTGGTCTGCTTTCTGGATGATGAACGGTGGCGTTTACAATCAGGACGGCTCAGGTCAGGACGGCACAGAAGTAGATATCTTTGAATCAATGTATTATAAAGATGAATGGTGGGGTGCAGGGGACTGTGTAATCAGCGGTATCCACTTTGACGGATATGACGGAATGCATCAGGGCCATTCAATCGGCAGATGGTTTGCAAATAATCCATATGAGGAATATAATACATACGGACTTGAATGGACACCTGAGGAATATATTTTCTATATAAATGGTGTTGAGTGCGGAAGACTTTCCCAGGGTGGAGTAAGTCAGAATCCTGAGTATCTGATCCTTTCCTGTGAAATCGCAGGTGAGAACGGTGTAGCACATGCTGACCGCCACGGCACAGGACCTATCAGTCTGAAAGAAGGCGAAACAGCAGAATTCATCGTAGACTACGTAAGAGTCTACGAGCATAAACAGTAAAATTGTAGGGGTCGATGTGGGTATCGCCCCATACAACATAAAAGACCTGTTCATTCCGAACAGGTCTTTTTGTTATTATTCCCAATTGATAGGTCTTTGCATAAAGTTTACATCTTCTTTGTTTGTGGGGATGGTTGAGAATGATGAAACTTTTGTGATTCCGTGTGACAAAAGGTTATCGTAGAGCTCTTCCTGAGCCTGTAATCTCATAGGATTGAGGAAGAAATATTCACCCAGGAACTGGTTTGCTTTGAAGAATTCCCAGCTGAGCTGGTCTTTTTCGATTCTGAATCTCTGCTCATCTGTCACGTCTGCTGAGAGAGCCTTTTTCCAAAGGTTGTCAAGCTTTGCAATCTGACCGATTGTGTAATATCCTGACTGATAGTGCCAGTCAAAGTCAAATGCGTGAGCAGTCGCTTTAATCTGACCTGCCTGGATATCGAGAATTTCCTTGATATAAGGTGCTGCTTCCTCACCGTAATAGAAACTCATAAAGTCCATCATCATATATTCCACGTCAGCGTCAACGTTCCACTGAAGTCTGGGGAGGAGGTAGTTTCTCAGGTCGTTGAAACAAGCATAGTGTCCGTCTCCGCAGTTGTAAACGTAGCCTGTGATACCGATATCACTCATATATTTCATTGTTGACTGCATTGTTTCAAAGTTTGAGAAGAACTGTGCAGTGTAAAGGAAGTTGATTGTGTAGTCGTAGATGTAAGTTCTGTCTGCGATAACTGTCCAGTCCTTATGGTCCTGAGCAATGAAATCTTCGTTGTCACCGTAAAGGTTGAGAAATTCGTTTGCGATTGTGTTGTCGTCAATAGCACCGCAAGTGCCAAGAGTATGGCTTCTGCAAGCGTGGTGAAGTTCGCAGAGAACGGGAACAACATTTTTGTTGCATTTAAGACTCAGATCCTTGGGAGGTCTTTCGGTTTCGTTATAAGCGTAGAACGTGAAAGTGAATTCGGGGAATTCCTCGTCAAGTGCATCTGCAAAGTTGTTTGTGAAAATAATTGTGGGAGCAGAAACGCTTCCGTATTTTTCGTAAAGAGCCGTACATCCCTCACAATGACAGTAGTTTGAGTTATCCTTCTGACCGATGTGAATATGGTCTGATGTAGGTCTTTCGCATTCACGCATATATTTTCTTGCATTCTCGATTGCAATAGGGAGAACGTCAGGGTGACTGAGACACACGTGGTCAGTTGTTCTTGTTCCGTCAGGATTCATTGCGAAATATTCGGGATGTTCGCTGTAGAGTGAGTCGGGAACAAGTCTGTCAAGTGTTACGTCCCACAGAACATAAGTCAGTGCACCGCCGTATTCTTCTGCCTCATTCCAGAAAGAAACGTTTGTCTTTGTTCTTGCTCTGTACTTATCGTCAGCGTAAGCAGGACTGTTTCTGCGGATTGCAAAAGAGGGTTCAACAAGTGTGTCTGTGTTTTTGTCAACGATAATATCTTTGCTTTCGGGAACTTTTTCAAGCTTAGGTGTGTACCAGCGTACACCCATATATTCTTCAAGGAAAGTATAAACACCGTAGAGTGTGCCTCGGCTGTCTTCACCGAAGATAATGAAGTGTTTTCCGTCAGAGTAGAATCTGAAACCGTCTTCCTTGATGTCAGTTGTTTTCATTTCTTTGATGCTCTGAGTAAGGTTTGTGTCACCCAGGATGATTGCTTTGTCATCAGGTGTGACTTCTGTTTCTTCAACAACAGGGATTTCTGCACCTGAAACCTGTTTAATATAGTTTCTCAGTTCTTCTGTTGCAGTGACGATACATTCATCAGGGTTTTCTTCCGTTACGATAACGAAATCGCTTTCTCCGTCTTCTACGATGTACATAGGAGTGGTGATTTCAGGAGGAGTATATGTGTCACCGCCGTAGTTGATGTTTGTGTCTGCAGGGAAAATGCCGATGCTGAAAAACAGTACTTCAAAAAGAGAAATAATGGCTTTGATATAAGTCATCATAATCAGCTTTCAGAACTCATTGTGAAAACGAGTTCTCCTCCCTTCATAAGTTCTTCGTGAGTGATGTATGTGCCTTCAAGTTCTACGCCGTTCAATGTCACTTTTTCAACGTAGATGTTCTTTGCACCCTGGTTAAGAGCAGTGATTTTAAGTGTGTTGCCGTTTGCAAGAGTAACCTCCGCACTGTCAATGTTGGGAGAGCCGAGCCAGTATTTGTCAGTACCTGCTAACGGGTAGAATCCCATTGCAGAGAACACGTACCATGCACCCAGAGTACCGCCGTCGTCGTTGCCGTCAAGACCGTTGATGTCTGTGCTGAAACGTTCTTTGAGAGTCCAGCGTACCCATTTCTGAGTAAGGTCTGCTCTGCCTGCATTTGAGAAAAGGTAGGGAGTGTGGATATCGTGCTGGTTACCCACCCAGTATCCGTGACCGGGGTCAAGGAACGCACGTGTGGGAGCAGCGTCTTTCATAAAATCGTCAAGTTCTTTAACGAAATATTCTTTTGAACCGAAAAGCTCAATCATACCGTCAATATCCTGTAATGCATTCCATCTCCACTGTCTTGCACTGCCTTCGCAGTAACAGTTAGCATATTTTTTCACCATTACAGCATCATAGAATGATGTGATATAGGGATTGAAATGGTTCTCGAAATTACCGTCTGAATTTCTTGCCTGGAAATATTTTGTTTCGGGGTTCCATGTATTTTTGTAGTACATAGATTTTGCAGTGTATTTTTCTGCATCCTCTGTTTTGCCAAGAGCAGTAGCAAGAGTTGCAATTGCCCAGTCTTCCCATGAATATTCAAGTGTACGGCTTACTGATTCGTCACCTTTTGAAATATCGTTGGGAACATATCCGTACTGATTATATTCGTTTATGTAATCTCTGCCTACTTTTGTGTCCTTTGTTTCAGAGGATTTTTTCATATATTCGTAAGCAGTTTGAACGTCAAAGTCGGTGTAACCTTTAAGGTAACTTTCTGTGATGACGATGTTTGCAGGGTCACCAATCATTGAACCTGCATATCCTGCACCCATAGGCCAACGGGGGAGTGCACCGCCTGCTTCTGCCATATCTACAAGACTGTTAAGGCAATCGTTCTGAACTTCAGGCTCAATAAGAGTGTAAAGTGAATGTGTGTTTCTGCAGGTATCCCACAGTGACATATCACTTCTGTATGTATAGCCGTCTGCTGAGTGTACCTGTTTGTCAAAGCCTAAGTATTCACCGTTTACGTCTGTGAAGTTTGTAGGCATAATCATTGTGTGATAAAGACCTGTGTAGAAGGTTGTTTTGATGTCTTCATCTTTACTGTCCATTTTGATGAGAGAAAGGTGTTTGTCCCAGCTGTTCAGAGTTTTCTGTCTGACTGAGTCAAAATCAAGACCTTTTGTTTCTTCTTCAAGGTTTTTAAGTGCGTTTTCTTTACTTACAAAGCTGATACCTACTTTGATTTCCACAGGTGTGTCTTTGATATCACCGAAGTTGATGTCAACCTTCAGGTCGTTTTCGTCACCTGTGATTGTACAGTTTTTGATTTCTTTATCTGCTTTGAGTGCGAAGTAACAGGGAAGACCGTCATATCTGTCAGAGAAAGCTGCGTGAAGTTCTGCACCACCCCAGATAATGCCTGTTTCCTCGTTATACTCGGCAAAGCCTTTGTTAGCGTGACGGTTGTTGAAAGCACTTGTAACATCAAGGGAGAGACGTGCATCCTTTGAGTGGTTGAAAGTGTATCTGTGAACACCTGTGTGCTGGTCAGCAGTCATTTCTGCAAGACAGCCAAGGCTTTTAAGATAAACTGCATAATAACCGGGAGAAGCAGTTTCATTTTTGTGAGAATAGGGGATAATACCTGCTTTTTTGTCTCCTACTGCAGGTGTGATTCTGAAAATGCCGTAGTCTTCAGCGCCTGTGCCTGAAAGACGTGAATGGCTGAAGCCCATAATATGAGCCTGTTCATAATAGTAACCTGAGGTGTTTGTTTTTACAATGTAAGCACCGCCGATGAATGAGGTGTCAGGTCCCAGTCTCACTGCACCGAAAGGAGCACATGCTGCAGGGCTGAGCATACCGCATGTCCAGGGAGTACCGCCTGTACCGATAAAGGGGTCAACGTACTGTGTGTATTCACCTAAAGATACTTCGGGCATTTCCACGCTTTTCGGAGTAACGCCATTTATTGCACCTGCAAAAGCAGTTTCAATAAGGATGAAACCCGAAACAAGAATTCTGATAAATTTCCACATAACAAATCCCTCCTGAATTTATTATATAATTTTAATATAACTATATATCAGCAAAGGAAAAAAGTCAACGTTTTTTGTGTTGCAATGTTCACTTTACTGTGATAAAATGAAATATATAAAAGGGAGGGCTGAAAATGAAAAAATTCTTGTCCTTGATTCTGATAATTCTTACTGTGTTTTCCTGTTTTGCAATGCCCGTATCGGCAAAGAGTGAAACAGTTAAAATCAGCGTATTTGTTGAGGGTGCAGGCAGAGCCACAAAGTCCCTGACGGCAAAGAAAGGTGACAAAGTGAACCTTTCCGTGAAAGCCGATGACCTTGCAGAATTTGTCGGTTGGTTTGATGGTGAAACGCTTGTTTGTCGGGATGAAGTTTATTCCTTTACGGCAAAAACAGACCGTAATCTTACGGCAAAGTTCACTACCCTGCAGTCGTCAGAAAACATACATATTTTTATGACATACAAGCGAAAAACCTTCAACATCAACGAGCATCTGAATCTTCCTCAGACAGGCAATTACAAAATAACTTATCAGACCTCAGATGAAGAAGTGGCAAAAATCGACAAAGATGGAAATGTAAAAACAACAGGCACAGGTGAAGCGGTGATAACTTACACAGTTACCCTTGAAAACGGCAAGGAAGTCACGCAGTCCATAGGGCTTAAAGTGGTGTTCACACCAAGACAGTGGTTTATTTACATCTTCCTTTTCGGATGGCTTTGGTATTGATGAAAGGTGATTTTATGAAAACTATACTTGATTTACCCATTGAAATACATAACAGAACAGTGCCTAACCGTGTTGTTTTCCACCCTATGGAGGGGTGTGACGGAACGAATGCGGGAGCAATTGACACTCTCACACGCAGAAGATATCTCCGTTTTGCCAAAAGCGGTGCAGGTATTATCTGGTTTGAGGCAACTGCAGTGACAAACGAGGGCAGAGCGAATCCCAGACAGTTGTTTCTGAATGAAAACACAAAAGAGTCTTTCAGGTCACTTATCAAAGAAGTGAAAGAAGTTTCTTTAAAAGAAAACGGATTTGAACCCATAATCATCGTTCAGCTGACCCATAGCGGACGTTTCAGTAAACCAAACGGAAAACCCGAGCCTATTGTGGCTTACAGAAATGCTCATTGGGAAATCGGACGTGAAGACCAGCCATATACAGTTGTGACAGACGATTATTGCAAAACGATTCCCGAAAAATACTCTATTGCATCAAAACTTGCGGAAGAAGTTGGCTTTGACGGAATTGACGTGAAATGCTGTCACGGATATCTGTTCAACGAATTTTTAAGTGCAACAGAGCGTGATGGTATGTATGGCGGAAGTCTTGACAACAGAACAAGGCTTTATTTTGATTGCATTGATGCTGTAAAGAAATCAGTGAGCGACAAGGTTTTTGTAACAACACGCCTTAATGCCTGTGACTGTTTCCCTTATCCTTACGGTTACGGTGTTGACGAAAACAACAATATTGATTTAACAGAAACAAAGCTTATTATAAAATCCCTTTACGATAAAGGAATAAGACTTATTAACCTGACTCTGGGCAACCCCTATCTTATTCCCCACATCAACCGTCCCTGTCTGAATGCTCCCGAAGAGGGAAAAGATGGCTTGAAGAGAATTTACGATGTGACAAAGGAACTGAACGACAGTTTTCCTGACATTCATTTCATTGCATCGGGACTTACCTTCCCCGGTGAAAAATCAATGGAATATGCAGAGAAAATTATAGATGATGGGGTGGCATCCCTTGCAGGTTTCGGCAGACTTACCTTTGCATATCCTGAGTTTTACAAGGATTATCTTGAAAAAGGATTCCTTGACAAAAACAAGGTGTGTCTTAAATGCAGTAAATGTTCTCAGCTTATGAGGGCAGGAACAGTTGCAGGGTGTCCCATAAGAGATGGGGAAGTATATATGCCCTATTATCAGAAATTTGTTTTGGGTAAATAAGAGGTGTGAATTATGGTTGCAGTTGTAACAGGTTCAAGCAGAGGTATCGGTCTCGGCATTACAAAAGAACTTCTCAAAGACGGTTTTTCAGTAGTTGTTTCAGCAAGAAGCAAAAGCGAAGAAGTGGAAAAACTTGAAGAATTGTACGGGGATAAAGTTTATTTTGTTCCCTGTGACATTTCATCTGAAAGTGACGTTGAAAATCTCGTTAAAGAAACAAAAGAAAAATTCGGTACAATAGATTTGCTTGTGAATAACGCAGGTGTTGCACCGAAAGTGAGAAAAGATATTCTTGAAATTACTCCTGACGATTTCGATGCAGTTATCGACATCAATATGAAAGGCACATTTTTCGTAACACAGAAGTTTTCTCCCTTGCTTATAGAAAACGGCTCAGGCAGAATTGTGAACATTTCTTCAATGTCTGCTTACACAGCCTCTGTAAACCGCGGTGAATACTGCATTTCAAAAGCGGGAATTTCAATGATAACAAAGCTTTTTGCTGCACGTCTTGCAGAATACGGCATAAGTGTTCTTGAAATAAGACCCGGTATTATCGAAACGGATATGACTGCAAAGGTGAAAGAAAAATACGAAAAACTCATCTCCGAGGGTATCACTCCTATTAAGAGAATGGGTAAGCCTGAGGATATCGGCAAGTGTGTGTCATCAATCGCAAAGGGTAACTTCGATTTCTGTACAGGTACCGTCATTGACTGTGACGGCGGATTTAATGTGAGATGCTTATGAGAAAAATTTACGATGCAATAATAATCGGCAGCGGTGCTGCGGCATATTCAGTGGCAGACTGGCTTTACAGACAAGATGTGAAGAATATTGCCGTTCTTACGGAAAACAGAATGTGGGGAACATCCCGTAACACAGGCAGTGACAAGCAGACCTACTATAAGCTGTCAATGGACGGATTTGTTTCCGACAGTCCCTACAAAATGGCACAGGATATTTATGAAACAGGCTCTTGTGACGGTGAAAAAATGTACCTTGAAGCACTCCACAGTACCCGTTGTTTTCTGAGATTGTGCGATTACGGAGTAGGCTTTCCAAGAGATAAATTCGGTGCATTTCCCGGTTACAAAACAGACCACGACAATACTCTCAGAGCCACTTCAATCGGACCGCTCACTTCAAAGGTGATGACGGAGAAGCTTGAAGATGCAGTAATAAACAAAAACAACACACCTGTTTTTGATAACAGACAGGTTGTGGAAATTATAAAACATGAAAATAAATCAGCAGGTGTTGTGGCACTCAATACAGAAAATGGTACATTTGAAAACTTTTACTCAAAAAATGTTATCTGTGCCACAGGTGCTCCTGCCTGTATTTACGAAAACTCTGTCTATCCTCACTCTCAGCACGGAATGACAGGTGTTTTGCTCGAAGCGGGTGTCAGACTCTCAAACTTTTCTCAGTGGCAGTACGGTATGGCATCTGTTGACTTCCGCTGGAATGTTTCGGGTAGTTTTATGCAGGTTATTCCCTCATTTGTCAGCGTTGACGAAGACGGAAAAGAATACGATTTTCTCAGTGAATATTTTGAAACTGCAGAAGAAATGTGCAACAACATTTTCCTCAAAGGCTATCAGTGGCCTTTCAGCTTCGGCAGAATGAATGAATCTTCCCGTGTTGATATCGCAGTTCATAATGAAACTAAAAAAGGCAGAAAAGTGTACCTTGATTACACAAAAAATCCTCAGGGCTATTGCTTTGAAAAACTGAGTGAAGAAGCAAAGGAATATATACTTAAAAATGACTCTGTTGCTGACACTCCCATTGAACGTCTTAAAAAACTGAACCCCAAGGCAATTGATGTTTACGCAAGACAGAACATTGATATCACATCACAAAAACTGAGAATTGCCGTTTGTGCTCAGCACAATAACGGTGGAGTTTATACCGACAACAACTGCGAAAGTGACGTTGAAAACCTTTATGTTATCGGTGAAGCTGCAGGTACTTTCGGTCTTGCACGTCCCGGAGGCACTGCACTGAACAACACTCAGGTAGGCGGTCTTCTTGTAGCAGAACACATAAAAAATAAGGAAAACTCCCTGAAAGACGAAGATTTCAACCTGATTTCAACCCACAAAAATGCAGACATTATCATAGACAATTCGGTTGACTATTCCTACATAAAAACCAAAATGAGTGGGTGTGCATCATTCCTGAGAAACAAAGAGGAATGTGAACTTCTTCTCAGTGAAATTAAAGAAATTCTTGCATCTTACCCCAATAAACACAGGTCACTCAGTGAATGGTTCTACGACAGGGATATGCTTATGTCATCAGAAGCACTTCTTCACACAATCCTTGGTGAAATGCCTCTCACGGGCAGCCGCGGAGGTGCAGTTTTCTTTGAAAACGGCAGTGAGATAAAGGAAAATTTATCTTACAGAAAATATATTACAATCACGGATAAAGGCGAAGTTTCTTTTACTGAGACAAAACCTGTTCCGAAGACAGATGAGCCTTTTGAAAAATATCTGAAAGAAATATGAGGTGGAAAATATGGGGAAAAGAATTGACCTGAAAAATGCAACCACAAAAGAAATCCTGGCATTTTCAATTTTACCCTTGGGATTTTTCTTTATAGATTGCACAGTCTACACAGTCATAAACTTCTATATGACCGACGTTCTCAAGCTCAGTATGGGTCTTGTGTCAATCGTACTTCTGGGCACAAAGGCGTGGGATGCTATCAACGACCCGATGATGGGACAGATAGTTGAAAGAACAAGAACAAAATGGGGTAAATGCAGACCTTATATTCTGTGGATTCCCATTCCTCTTGCAATAACAACGGCTCTTCTCTTTTTACCCGTCAACTTCCCCGAAAGCTGGAACATCATAACTGCTGACGGTACAAACCTTGGCAATGCAGGTAACTTTATCTATATGCTCATAATGTATATGGTTTATATTACCGCTTTCACAGCTATCGAAATTCCCAAAAACAGCCTTAACCCTCTTGTTTTTCCACAGAAAGACACAAGAGTTAAAGCCGTTTCAATTTCAAACACAATCGGTTCTCTGGGAACAGTTCTGCCCTCAGTGCTTATCTGGACAATGGCAGGACTTCTCGGCAACGGAATGAAAGATAAAACAGATATGGGTTATTTCTGGTCTGCTCTGATTTTCTCAATCTTCGGTGCAGTGCTTATGATGTGGTCTTTCTTCGGTATGAAAGAAAAGGTTTATATTCCACCGAGGAAAGAAAAGTCTTCAAAGAACATAAAAATCATTCTCAAAGACAAAAGAATCCTTATGCTTTTACTTGCCGCATTCTTCAACGGCATTATAAACGTAGGCGCAATATTCCTTTCCTATTTCGCAAGATGGAACTGTATCGGCATTCTGCCTATGGATAAAATCAACAACTTCATTTTTGAACTCGTAGGCAAAAATCCCAACATTGATGCAGTGGCAATTCTGCCTACAATCCTCTCTGTAATGAGCGGTATTTCCTATATGGTTTCAATGATGATTGTACCTGCCTGTCTTAAAAAGATGTCAAAGAAAACTCTGTGGATATGGATGTCATTCATCGGTGCTGCAGCAAACATAATAATCTACGTTATCGGCGTTTACGTTGTGCCTTACAACACAATTCCCGGATTTATTCTCTATGCAATTCTCCGTTTCTTCACCAACTTCCCTGTAGGTATGAGCCTTGTACTTCTCGTGTCAATTATTGCTGACGTTACAGACAGTATCGAAATGGAAAAAGGTGACCGCCTTGAAGCTACAGTTTATTCTTTCAAGGGACTCCTTTACAAAATATCCGTTGCAGTTTTCAACGTGGTAGTTCTCGGTGTGATTGACGTTCTGGGCTACAATGCAGAGAGAATGGAAAAAATAACACAGAACGTAACAATTCCTCTCATTACTTCCACAACCGAGGCAAGTATTATCGGCGGAATAGATTACACCGCACTTCTCAACGGAATTTTCTTTATGCTTACGGCTTTCGGTGCGATAGGACTCATTTTACAGGCAGTTCCTATGATGTTCTTTAAATTCGACGAAAATGAATTTGAAGAAAAACTGACAGTATACAGAAAAGAAAAAGAACTCCTTCAGGAAAAAGAACTTGAAGAAAATATTATAAAATGAGTGATACGAATGAATAATCTGAAAATCGGTGTTGCAAGTGTTACTTTCAGGAATAAGACTCCTGAGGAAATAGTGGAAATCGCAAAAAAAGCGGGAGTCAGTTTTATCGAATGGGGTGCAGACGTACACGTTAAAACCATCGGATGTGCTGAGAAAGTAAAAAAACTCTGCGATGAAAACCAAATAAAAATCAGTTCCTACGGCAGTTATTACAGAGTAGGCTCTCACAAAAAAGAAGAGTGGGAAAGTATCTGTAAAATTGCATATGTTATGGGGGCAGAGTCCGTCAGAGTGTGGCTTGGTAACAAAGACAGTGAGAAGACAAGTGAAGAAGAATACACAAATCTTCTCAGTGACCTTGAATTTATGTGTGACAAGGCAGGGGAATATAATCTCCTTGTTTGTCCCGAATGTCACGACAACACTTTCAACAATAACACAGATGCAATTATCAGGCTGAAAAATGATTTGCAGAAAGATAATTTTAAAACGTACTTTCAGTCAAGATATTTCAGGTTTGATTATGACATTGACAGAATCGAAAAGACTTTCCATTTTATTGAAAATTTTCACGTCAGCTACCGCGACCTGAAAAAGGAACAGCGTTTCAGAAAAAAAGACAGAAAATATCTTGATAAGCTTGTGGTCAAATTTATGTCAATGAACTTTGACGGAATTGTAATTGTGGAATTCACAAAAGGCTCAAAGGAAAAGAATTTCATAAAAGACGTAAAGAAATTAAGAAAAATATCAGCATAGGAGGAAAGGTTATGAACTTCAATCAGGCAATTGAACAATACAAAAAGAATCCTGTAGGTGAAACTCTCAATAAGGTGGCAAGTGAACTCCTTGCAGAAATGACTCTCAAAGAAAAGCTTCACACAATGCAGGGTCACGCCATGACAGTTACAATAAAAAACACTCTCACAAAAGGCAGATATTATAACGGCGAAGCATATCCTGCAGGCGGTTGTAAGAGACTTGGCATTCCTCCCGTGCTTTTCACAGACGGACCGAGAGGTATTGTTATGGGGAAATGTACCTGTTTCCCTGTTTCAATGCTGAGAGGTGCAGCCTTTGACGATGAGCTTGAATACGAAATCGGCAAAGTTATGGCAAAGGAGGCAAGTGCACACGGCGCTAACCTTTATGCAGGTGTGTGCATAAATCTTCTTCGTAACCCTATGTGGGGAAGAGCACAGGAAACATACGGTGAAGACCCCTATCTTCTCGGCAGAATGGGTGCAGCACTCACCCGTGCAATGCAGGAAAACGGCATTATTGCCTGTCCCAAGCACTATGCCCTTAACAGTATTGAAGATCTTCGTTTCAGCGTTGATGCAAAGGCTGATGAAAGAACTCTCCACGAGGTGTACCTGCCTCATTTCAAGAAATGTGTTGATGCAGGTGCAATGTCAATAATGGGTGCATACAACAAGGTAAACGGCACATACTGTTGCGAAAACAAGGAACTTCTTACGGATATTCTCAGAGATAAATGGGGCTTCGAGGGATTTGCTCTTTCAGACTTCTTATACGGAATTTATGACGCTGTAAAAAGTGTCAAAGCAGGTATGGATATGGAAATGCCCTATCTTTTCCGTTATCTGTTCCTTAAAAATAAACTTAAAAAAGGTGAAATCACAGAACAGGATATTGACCTGAGCGTTCTTAGAATACTTAAAGCACTTATAAAAACTTTACCTGAACACAAAACCTATCCCAAATCTGTTATTCTTGCAGATGAACATACATCACTTGCACGAAAAACTGCAGGTAAAGGAACAGTTCTTCTTAAAAATGAGAATAAAATATTACCTGTTCAGAACGGCAAAAAAATCGCAGTTGTTGGCAGATATGCAAATAAAATAAACGTTGGTGACCACGGAAGCAGTAACGTTTACAGTCCCTATACAGTTACAGCTTACGAGGGTATCAAAAACCGTTTCGGTGAAGATAATGTAACAGTTTATAACGGTTGCGATACACAGAAAGCAAAGGAAACAGTAAAAAATTGCGATTACATAGTTGTATGTGTCGGCAGTGACTGGCTTCAGGAAGGCGAATTCCTTGTAAATCTGGGTAATGTCAAAAAGAAACCCAAAGGCTCAGGCGGTGACAGAGCAGACCTGAGAATCCCCGAAGAAGACGTGGCACTCATAAAAGCATTGTCAGAAACAGGCAAAAAACTTGTTGTCAACATTATGGGTGGCAGTGCTTACGTTATCAAGGAATGGACAGACTGCGCAGATGCAATTCTTTTCTCATTCTACAGCGGACTTGAGGGCGGTAATGCCCTGGCTGATATTCTCAGCGGTGACGTAAATCCCGGTGGTAAACTGCCCTTTACAATTGCATATAATGACTCGGACTATCCATCATTCCTTCACATCGGTGACAGTGAAAGAGAAATTGACTACGGCTATTATCACGGCTACACACTCTTTGACAAAAAGGGAATCACACCTCAGTATCCTTTCGGTTACGGACTTTCATACACATCATTCAGTCTTGATAATCTCTTACTTTCACAGAATGAAAACGGCATTGAAGTCAGCGTGAATGTTAAAAACACAGGTGCAGTTGACGGTGACGAAGTAGTACAGGTTTACGTGTCAAGTGAAAACAAAACTGAAGACAGACCTGTAAAACTCCTCAAAGGCTTTAAGAGAGTCAGTGTCAAAGCAGGGGAAGAACAAACACTGAAAATTTTAGTTGACCCCGAAGACATTATGTTCTACGACACTCAGTCAGGTGAAATGAAACCTGACAAAGAATATTCAGTATATGTGGGTACAGACAGCAGAAAAGTAGAATTTGCAGGTAAGGTGAACTTATGAGAAACAGTCCCTATTCTCCCGATAAATTTATGGGAGAGCTTTACGAAAGCATGAAACCTGACCCTTATAAAGATTGTGCGGATGTTCTCAGAACAGGAAAAGACATCCGCAGAAAAGCAGAAGAAATATTCGGTCTTGACAAAATCCCGAACAAAGTCACCGACTACAAGCTCATTCCTGCAGGAAAAGACCTTGTATATCCTGATTATATCCTGAAAAAGTATTCCGTGGAAATCTGCAAGGGACTCCAAAGTCTTGTATATGTTCTTGTGCCGAAAAATCGCAGAAAAGACGCACCGGGTGTTGTGGCACTCTGCGGTCACGGTTACGGAGTAAGGCAGATTCTGAATATTTCCAAGAAAGGCAACAAAAAGCACTTCAATTACTTTGACAATTATCAGAAAAACTTTGCACAGGAACTGGCAAAAAGAGGTTGCGTGGTAGTTGCACCTGAACTGTTCGGCTTCGGTGAAGCAAGACTGAAAAAAGATTTGATAAAACCCTTTTATATCAGTTCCTGCGATGAACTTTCCCATCATCTTCTGCCTTACGGTCTCACAGTGGCAACGATGAGAGTTTATCAGGCAATTGTGTGTGCAGACATACTTCTGAAAAATGAAAAAATCAGTGAAGATAAGCTTTCCTGTATGGGAATTTCAGGAGGAGGTCTGACGGCGCTTTATGCATCA
>JAZRQI010000214.1:0-10812 GCA_045649705.1 Acutalibacteraceae bacterium | reverse complement strand
CGGAGGTGACACGATTTACGTTATGGACCAGATTGGTGACCAGAATGACGACAGAAACTGGCTTGATGAAATTGAACTGAAAGAAGAGATAAAAAAACTGTCTCCACGTGAAAAGAAGATTCTGAATCTTCGCTTTATGCAGGGGAAAACTCAGATGGAAGTTGCAAAAGAGGTTGGTATTTCTCAGGCACAGGTATCCCGTCTTGAAAAAGGTGCATTGAAGAGAATAAAAGGTGAGTAAAACAAAAACCACTCCCGAAAAGGAGTGGTTTTGTGTTTGTAAAAAGTTAATTATTTTGCAGCAAGGCCTGAAACGAAATCAACGATTTTTGTAACAACGTCTTTTACTGTTGCAAAAACTTCTTCCCAATTAACTTCTGCGAGAAAATCACCGATTTTCTTGAGGATATCCATTACCTGTTCCATTCTTTTGCACCCCCTTTATATAACAAAAATAATTTTTTAAATTACTTTCGTGTGTCAAGTATAACAGATTTTTACAATAAAATCAATAGGAAAATTCTATAAAGGGAAAAGCACACAAAACATTATTTTGCTTTCGGCTTTGCAATAAGTGAAACTACAAGTCCGCTGAGGATTGCGGCGGTTATTCCTGCGGCACCTGACGAGAGAGGTCCCGTGATTATCCCGAGCCAACCTTCTTCTGCGATTTTCTCTTTCGTTCCCTGAACAAGGACATTGCCGAATCCTGTCAGAGGTACGGTTGCTCCGCATCCTGCCCACTCGGCAAAAGGATCGTAAATCCCTATGGCTGAGAGAATCACACCCAATACCACAAATCCTACAAGAATACGTGCAGGAGTAAGCTTTGTAAGGTCTATGAGAATCTGACCAACAACACAAATCAGACCTCCCACAACAAAGGCTTTGAAAAATGTCAGAAAAATATCCATAAAAAATCCCCTTTCTGCTTTTATTATGCACAGAAAAGGGATTTTTATTTTAGAATTTCGTTCTGAGAATTGCCAGCAATGTCATAAATGCTGAAATAAACAACTGAATCAGGATTACAATTCCTGCACTGAACAAAGCAAGTTTTCCCGAGAGAGCAAAAATTGCTGCAGTAATAACTGCAAGGACCATTATAACTGTCTGAACTGCAAGAGAAATTTTTATACCTGAGGCATAAGCAATTGCAGAAGCAAAAGCTTCAAAGAAAGATTGGCTTTTACCGTCGTGGATTATTTTTGCAGGAGCAGTCAGCCTTTCTTTATGGATGATTCCGTCAAGAAGACCACCCTCATAATCACCTACAACCTTGAAGATTTCTCTGGGCATATTGAATTCGAGAGAAAGGAAATCTTCATCAATGTTGCAGTCGTTTGTTGTTACAACAACTGTGATTCCGTGTCTGTCAAGACGGCTGAGATACTTTTTCATCTCTTCGTTTTTAGTATAGCCTACAACAAGCATTGCGGCAACCTGTCCGTCAATTGCAATGTAGAGAACTTTTTTGCCTTCTTTCAGACAAGCTACTTCAGCGCCTTTGGGAGGAGCTTCCATATTGTGGTTTATAAGAAGATTTCTGTTGCCGATGAGAACCTTTTCTCCTCTTATCCAACCTGAAAGACCGAGTCTTTCTTCATAACACAAATCTTCAACTTCGGGAAGAAGTTCAGACTTGTTACCGAGAATTGCTTTGTCAAAAACGTGGGCAAGAGGACCTCTTGAGTTTGTAAGCATTGCAGCGGCATAGAGAATGATATCGTCAACTCTTACTGTGCCGTAATCTTTCATTCCGTGGAAATTGCATCTGTCAACATCAAACAAATCTGTTGCATCAACAACAACGGCATTTGTTTTTTCAATGTTTCTTACGGAAGAATAACCGACAATACATGATTTTTTCTTGCCGAGTTTTTTGTTGAGAGCATAAAGGGAAATGTTTAAAGCGGGCATAAGTGCGAGAGGACATCCCACAAGCAGACATGCCATAAATGCTGAAAATGCGAAAGGAATATTTTTGCTTACTATTCCTGAAATAACTGCGATAACAAATGAAAGTGCTGCGAGAATAAGGAAGAATTTTTTTGAGAATCTGTCAGCAGGGTTTCCTGAGAATGAACCTGAAACAAAACCTGATGGGAAAGTTGTTTTACAGGAGTATTTAAGGTCAGGGTTGTTACCTGCGAAAATTCTGCCGATGTTCTGTGCGGCATCTTCATCGTCGATGCTCTGTATTGTATATAAATCGTTATTTCTTTTTACTGTTGCTGTTTTAAGAGCGTTGATTGCTCTTGAAGACTCAACTGCTCTGCTGAAACAGGTGATTATAACGCTCATCAGCACGGCTGTTGTGTAAACGGGGAAGATTTCACCTGCACCTGACAGGTCGAAGAACATTGAAGCAGAACTGAGTATTCCTGCAACAACAAGGAATGTTACACCTGAATCAGCGGTAAAGTTTTTCTTTAAAATTCCGTTCAGGCCCGGTTGAGTAACAGATGAACCGAAAACAAAAGTTGCAAGGAGGAAAATGATTGAAAGTGATGCAGTAACTGAGGTTTGGGCATCAATGGGAAGTGCATCAACGGCATTCATTATAAGTTCTGCAAGAACAAAAACTATTGTCAGCAGACTCATTGCAATAAGACCGAAAACAGATTTCCTTCTTCTGTCATTGAGTTCTTTGAAAACCTGAGGTTTTTCACTTGGAGATGTGTATTCAGTCAGTTTTTTGTTTTTCTCCTGAACAAAAGAATTTCTGAACATTGTGAAGAAAGAAGTGGGGTTGTTTTCGTCGCTGAGAACAATATATTCTTCCTCGTCATATTTTCCTTTTTCAGGTGAGAAATAGTTGGGGTCAAGGTCGTTGTAGTCATCGGGAAGGCTTGTCATTCTGAAAAGATTTTTCTTTTCTTCCCTTGTTTTGCGAAGACTTTCCTGAACCTCATTGTCATTGATTTCTTTAGGAATAAGTTCGTCTTCATCTTCGGGGAAACCTTCAAATCTTATCTGGTCATCGTCCGCACGTCGATGCTGAGGAGTGATATATATATTTCTTGTGTTATGCTGTTCGGGAACGTCATCCAGAACTCTTGTCTGAGCAAAATCTTCTTCATTCTGTGCCACGTTGCTTTTTGCAACTTCTTCAAAGTCAGAAAGTTCTTTGATGAAAATTGTGTCATCAAGTTTCTCGTCTTCTTTAACAGGGATTTCTTCAGGCTGGGGTTTCGCAGTAACAACGTAGTCCTCGCTGTCAATGTCAAATTTCTTTTCTCTTACTGCTTTTTCCTGACGTTCTTTTTCATCCTCCACAGTTTTCTGACGTCTGAGGATTTCGTTGAAGTCACCCTCTCTTTTCTTTGCATCGAAAATGGCTTCACCGTATTTTTCTTTAACTGTTTCAAAAGCAGATTCTCTTACCTCTGCTCTTTCTGCACGTCTTTTGCTGAGAATTTTTGAGTTTTTGAATATATCCTTGATTTTGAGGTAGTCGCCTCTGTCAAAAGTTCCGTCATAGACTACTTCTGTCTGCTCAAAACCGTCAACGTCAAGAGTCTGGTCGATTTCACGGAATTCCCCGTCACTTCTTGCTTCATTGATGTTACCTTCTACGGAAGAGAAATCGTCATCGTCAGAGTTTTCAAAGAAATTTTCGTCTTCCTCAAAATCTTCTGAAACTGATGAAAAGTCTTCAAAATCAGAAGGTGTCTCTTGTTCCTGTTTTGAAATAAGGTCGTCCTTATATTTTGCAGAGAAATAAACCGCACCTTCGTCAAAAACTTCTTCTTTTTCTTTCTGCTCTACTTCACCGAAAGAGGGTGTTTCGGGCTCAGAATATTCTTCGTATCTGTCGAAGTTGAATTCTTCTCCTGCTTCTTCAATGTCAGGCATACTGTCAACTTCGCTGATGAGTTTGTTGATATCATCCATTGACCAGTCTTTTATAAGTGTTCCGTCAGAGGATTCAAACAACTCGTCAACAAAATCAGAGCCGTCTGTTTGCTCCGTTACGGAACCGTATTTTTCTCTGTATCTTTCGATTTCTGAATCAAAAAAATCCGCGTTCTCTGTTTTGTCAGCCATTCTTACCCTCCTTATCTTGCTTTTATATTACTTCTTTGTCTGGAAATTTCCATCATCATAATACCTGCTGCAACAGATGCGTTAAGTGAAGTTATTTTTCCTTTCATGGGAAGTGTTACGAGAAAATCGCATTTTTCTTTTATAAGTCTGCCGATTCCTTTGCCCTCTGAGCCTACAACAAGTGCACAGGGTCCGCTGTAATCAACAGAGCACCAGTTTTCGCCGTTCATATCTGCGCCGTAAACCCACAAGCCTCTTTCTTTGAGACTGTCGATTTCTGCGGCAAGGTTTCCCACTCTTGCAACGGGGACATATTCCACTGCACCTGCAGAAGTTTTACCTACTGCAAAGGAGAGAGAAACAGACCTTCTTTTGGGGATTATCACACCGTGGGCACCTGCGATTTCCGCAGTTCTGATAATTGCACCCAGGTTGTGAGGGTCTTCAAGTTCGTCACATATTATGATGAAAGGTGCTTCGTTTCTTTCTTCCGCGAGTCTGAAAATATCGTCAACAGTAGAATATTCTTTTACTGCACATCTTGCTGCTACACCCTGATGGTTAGCGTTGAAGCACATATAATCAAGTTTTTTGATATCGACTTCTTTTATTACCACCTGTTTTTCTTTGCAGGCACGGAGAATTGAAGAGACCGAACCGCTTCTTTCTCCTTTTGCAACAAAAAGTGTATCAATGGTTCTGCCGTTGTTAATGGCTTCAAGAACTGCATTTCTGCCGATAACAAGGTCTTCGGGAATCTGAACTTTTTCTTTTTCGTTATTTTTCATTATTAAAACCCTTACTTATAGATATTCACATTATTTTATCATAAATAATTTTCCAATGCAAGGAAAACGCAGTATTTCCACAGTTTGTACAAATAAATGGTTTTTTCGTCTGTTTGTTACAGCAGAGAGTGACGTTTTTTGCCTTCTTTCAGTAATATACTTGAATCATAAGGAGTGGTATAAAATGGAAAACACTAAAACAGGAAAGTTTTTTAAACAAAGGAAAAGGGAACTTCCCGTAAATATCAATGCCAAAACAGTTTTGCAGATGACGGGATTTGCTTTGTTATCTGTAATTCTCGGACAAGGTTCTGTTTTTGAAGAACTTTATCCTTTCGGTTTTGCACTCATTACGGCAACATCGGGGATTTATTCTTTTTTAGCCCTTGCCGGGACAAGCATTGGTTTTCTTCTGTCACATTCGGGGATTTATCTTTTCAGATATGTTGTTTGTGCTGTTTCTCTATGGGTAATCAGAAACCGTGTGCTCAATTCCCGTTCAAGACTGGGGAGTATCTGGTTTGTAGCACCGGTAGTATGTTTTCTCGTGTGTTTCCTGACAGGTGTTGCAGCGGTTGTGCCGTCAAGGGGTGGTTTTGATGAAATTATAGTTTTTGCTGCAGAAGGTTTTATTTCATCTGTTTCTGTTTTCTTTTATAAAAAAGGTTTACAGACTTTTCTGAATAGAGATGAAAAAGTTTTTACAAAAAAAGAATTGCCTTGCCTTTATCTCGGTTTTGCCACGATTGTGGCTTCTTTGGGAAAAATACAGTTTTCCGGATTTTCTGTTGCTTTGTTTATTGCTCTTCTTGCAATTGTAGTTATGTCCCATATAGGCTCGGAGTCAGGGGGAGGGATATGTGCCTGTGCTTGTGCGGCAGCACTTTCAGGTGCTGAACCTGACGGATACAATGTGTTACCGATGATTTTTGCAGGTGTGATTTCCGGAGTCTTTTCACCCCTGGGCAAATTCGGTTGTGCAGTTTCCTTTGTTCTGACATTTTCCGCTACTGCTCTTTTTGCAGGAGAAATCAACGCTATACAGAACATAATAACCGTAGTGGCAGTAACGGCGGTCTACATTGCTGTTCCTGAAAAAGTCTACAGAAAAGTAGCGGTATTTTTTAAGGAAAATAAAGTGACTTCACAGGAGAGTACATACAGAAAAGATGTTTCTGAAAAACTTTCTCAGACGGCAGAGACAGTGACTTCAATCTGTAACGGGATGAATAAAGTTTCTGAGAATCTGAAGAAAATCGATTCGGGGTATGACAGAAATATTTTTTGCCGTGTAAGACAGGAAATCTGTTCAGAGTGTGAGGGCAGAGAAAAATGCTGGAACAAGAATTTTCAATATACCTTGCGTGGTTTTGAAGAACTTACAAAAAATTACAGGGAAGACAAAAAATACGACGATACACCTTTTGGTAAACTTTTTCTCAGCAAATGTCTTAAAAGTTCGGAACTTGAAAAGTCCATGACACGTAATTTCAAAAAATATGATGAGAAACTCAAAGAGGAAATCCGTCTTGATGAAAAGAGAAGTCTTATGAGTCAGCAGATGAACTGCATGAGCAGTATGCTGAAAGATTTTTCGCGGACATTCAGTAAATGTACCCTCGTTGACAATGAACTTTCTCCGAAAGTGAAAGATGTTTTCAACTCTTTCTCCGTCAGATGCACAAAAGCCGTTTGTATTATAGAAACGGAGGGGAATATGACTGTCAAAGCCAACTGTAAAAAGATTGACGGGGATATTGACAGAAAGAAGTTGAAAGAGGAAATTGAAAAAATATCTCTGAGAAAATTCTCAGACCCCGACATTGATTTTACAGATGCAGGTACTGTTGTTACATTCAGGCAAAAGCCCTGGATGAAGATTAAAGTGGGTAAAATACAGTTATCAGGCGAAGATTCATCTATATGCGGAGATTGTCTGAAAGAGTTTTCGGATGAATTCGGCAACAGGACTGTAGTTTTATCCGACGGAATGGGAACAGGGGGAAGGGCTGCAGTTGATGCGGCGATGGCTGCAGAATATTTCGGAGGTCTTGTTGAAAACTCGGTGAGCTTTGATAATGCTCTTAAAATAGTCAACTCTGTTCTTGACCTGAAATCAACAAGCGAATCTCTTGCTACTATAGATGCAGCACATTTTAATTTGTTTTCAGGAAAAGTCGAGTTTTATAAAGCGGGTGCAGCAGTTTCTTTTGTGAGAAAAAACGGAAAATGTTCAGTAATCGAAAGTGCATCTTTACCTGCGGGAATACTGAATGATATTTCTTTTGCAAAAGAAAAAGTTATGCTTTCAAAAGGTGACATTGTTGTGATGGTGTCTGATGGTGTGACAAACGGAAAAACAGACTGGATTGTAAAAGAAATTGAAGAATTCAACAGGTCAAACCCTGATATTCTGGCTCAGAAGATAGCGGCAACCGTCTGCGACAGAAGTCAGGGAGAAAGGCGTGATGACATAACGGTTATGGTATCAATTATGACAGCATAGCATTTTTAACAACTTATTCCGTCAAAAAGTTGAATACATCGTCATTTTTTTTTGAAACTTATATTGCAAAAGTGTGATAAAAAATGTTATAATACCTTTTAATAGAAACCCGTACCCATAAAGCACAGGTGTGCTGCAAAAGACAAAGGAGGAAAAGAGTATGGAATTTTCAGAAAAGTTTTTAAAGGAAGGTCTTACCTTTGACGATGTTCTTCTCATCCCGAGAAAGTCAGATATCCTTCCCAGCGACGTTAGCACAAAGACAACTCTTGCTAAAAACATAACACTCAACATCCCGTTGATGACTGCTGCAATGGACACAGTTACTGAGTCTAAGATGGCTATTGCTATTGCACGTGAAGGCGGTATCGGTGTTATCCACAAGAATCTTCCTATGGAAGTTCAGGCTTCAGAGGTTGACAGAGTTAAACGTTCGGAAAACGGAGTTATTACAAATCCCTTCTTCCTTTCTCCCGAGCATCTTGTTTCTGATGCTGACGCTCTTATGAGAAAGTTCAGCATTTCAGGTATTCCTGTATGTGACGAAAACGGTAAGCTTGTAGGTATTCTTACAAACCGTGATCTTCGTTTCATGACAAACTACAATGTTAAAATCAAGGAAGTTATGACAAGAGAAAATCTTGTTACTTCTCACGAGAACACAACTCTTGACGAAGCACAGAAAATTCTTATGAAACATAAGATTGAAAAGCTTCCTCTTGTTGATAAAAATGGTCATCTCAAAGGTCTTATCACAATCAAAGATATTGAAAAAGCAGTTCAGTATCCCAATACTGCAAGAGACGCTCAGGGCAGACTTCTCTGTGCTGCTGCAATCGGTGCAACTGCAGACGTTCTTGACAGAGCTGCTTGTCTTGCTGAAGCTCAGGTTGACGCATTCTGCCTCGACTCAGCTCACGGACATTCAGAAAATATTCTCAAAGCTGTTTCAAAAGTTAAGGCAGCATATCCTGATATCGCTCTTATTGCAGGTAACGTTGCAACTGCAGAAGCTACAAAAGCTCTCATCGACGCAGGTGCTGACTGCGTAAAAGTTGGTATCGGACCCGGTTCTATCTGTACAACACGTGTTGTTGCAGGTATTGGTGTTCCTCAGGTGACAGCAGTGTTCGATGCAGCAAACGAAGCATCAAAACACGGCATCCCCGTTATTGCTGACGGCGGTATCAAATATTCAGGTGAAATTGTTAAAGCTCTTGCTGCAGGTGCAAACACAGTTATGGTTGGTTCTCTTGTTGCAGGTTGCGAAGAAGCACCCGGTGAAAGAGAAATCTATCAGGGCAGACAGTTCAAGGTTTACCGTGGTATGGGCTCACTTGCTTCAATGGCTAACGGTAGTAAAGACAGATACTTCCAGGAAGATAACAAGAAATTCGTTCCCGAAGGAATCGAAGGTCGCGTACCTTACAAGGGACCCCTTGCAGATACAGTTTACCAGATGATGGGCGGTCTTCGTTCAGGTATGGGTTACTGCGGATGTGCTACAATCAGTGAACTTCAGCAGAATGCTCAGTTTGTTCGTATTACAAACGCCGGTCTTATCGAAAGCCATCCTCACGATGTTCTTATCACTAAGGAAGCTCCTAACTATTCAGGTAATTTCTAATTTTTGAAAAATCAATTTGCCGCAGACTTGTGTGGGTTTGCGGCAAATTTTTGTGAAAGGGAGGTTATAAAAAATTGGAAAATACTCTTCGCGAAAATAAAATGGGTACTATGCCTGTAAATAAACTTCTGATTACAATGTCATTGCCAATGATAATTTCAATGCTTGTTCAGGCACTTTACAATGTTGTTGACAGTATTTTTGTTTCCTATATTTCGGAAAATGCCTTGACGGCAGTAAGTCTTGCTTTCCCTGCTCAGAACCTTATGATTTCTTTTGCATCAGGTACGGCAGTAGGTGTAAATGCACTTTTGTCAAAGAGTCTAGGTGAAAAGAATTTCGACAAAGCAAACAAAACTGCAGAAAACGGACTTTTCCTGATGCTGCTTGAATATCTTCTTTTTCTCGCATTCGGTCTTTTCGGCGTGAAACTTTTCTACAACATACAGACAGATGTTGCTGAAATCGCAGAATATGGCTATTCATATATGTCAATTTGCTCCATTTTCTCATTTGGTGTTTTCGGACAGATTATGACAGAAAGACTTATGCAGTCAACAGGCAGAACCATTTATACAATGTTCACTCAGGGTGCAGGTGCAATTATAAACATTATTCTTGACCCTATATTGATTTTCGGTTTGCTCGGCTTCCCGAAAATGGGAATTGCAGGTGCAGCATGGGCAACAGTTATCGGTCAGATTTTTGCATTTATTCTTGCACTTATTCTTAACGCAAAATACAACAAAGATATCAAACTTTCTCTGAGAAAATTCAGACCTGATAAGAAGATTATCGGCAGAATCTATGCAGTTGGTGTGCCCTCAATTCTCATGATGGCAATCGGCTCTGTTATGAACTTCCTGTTCAACAAAATTCTTATCTCTTTCACAGAAACTGCAGTTGCAGTTTTCGGCGTTTACTTTAAGTTGCAGAGCTTCATCTTTATGCCTATATTCGGTCTTAACAACGGAGTCATTCCCATAATCGCGTACAACTACGGTGCACAGAAACGAAAGAGAATGATGAAGACAGTAAAACTCGGAGCTATATATGCAGTATCATTTATGGTGTTAGGCCTACTTGCAATGCAGTTGTTCCCCGAACAGCTTCTGTCAATTTTCAATGCTTCAGAGGAAATGGTGAGAATCGGCGTTCCTGCACTGAGAACAATAAGTCTTTGCTTTGTTTTTGCAGGTTTCTGTATTGTAATCGGTTCGACGTTCCAGGCTCTGGGCAAAGGTACACTTTCAATGTTCGTGTCAATTTCAAGACAGTTACTTGCACTTGTACCGGCAGCTTATTTCCTTTCTCTTACAGGAGAACTCAGCAATGTATGGTGGGCGTTCCCCATTGCGGAAATTATGTCCGTTATAGTAAGTACAATTTGTTTCATTTATCTTTACAAAAAGATAATAAGCAAAATTCCCGAATAAAAGAGAATAAAAATACGGTCAGTTCCGATTTCGAAACTGACCGTTATTTTTTTTATAAGTTTTTAATTACTCAACAGTAACTGTACCGTCTTCATCAACTGTGATTTTCATTCCGTCTTTAACGTAAGCGAGGAATTCATCACCAAGGCAGTCAACTACGGGCATGGGAGATTCTGTCCACACTGCACCGAGAACTGCACCTGCTGCTGCAAGAGAGTCAATGTGCTCTGAGAAGAGCATACAAGCGGGGTTTCTTTCAAGAACTTTTGCACAGTAGAGAACCATACCGCCTGTTGTTGAACCGATTGTCTGAGGAAGGCAAAGAGCCTTGCGTGCCATAGGTTTATTGTAGAGGTCAGCGTTATTCTGGTCACCGCATTTTGTTTCCTTATCCTTGTCTCCGAT
>JAZRQI010000213.1:0-3172 GCA_045649705.1 Acutalibacteraceae bacterium | reverse complement strand
GTTCAACAGTTGTTCCGCAACGGTAGCAAGTACCTACGTTATGGCTGTAATCCTCAATTCTTACAAGTGCACCCTCTTCTTCAAGGTCTTTTACAATTGCTTTTCTTGCCTCGAAGCGGTCCATACCTGCATATTTGGGATAGTCTTCTGTAATCTTTGCATCGTCTGTCATTACGTTGATAATGGGCAGGTCGTGACGTTTACCAACTTCAAAGTCGTTGGGGTCGTGTGCAGGAGTAATTTTAACAACACCCGTACCGAAGTCCATTTCAACATACTCATCAGCAACAACAGGAATCTCACGGTGAACGATAGGAAGAATAAGAGTTTTGCCGATAATATCCTTGTATCTTTCATCGTTGGGGTTTACTGCAACTGCTGTGTCACCGAGAAGTGTTTCGGGACGTGTTGTTGCAAGTTCAACATATCCTGAGCCGTCTTTGAGAGGATATCTGAGATGCCAGAAATGACCTGCCTGGTCCTCATATTCAACCTCAGCATCTGAAATTGATGTAAGGCAGTGGGGACACCAGTTGATGATTCTTTCACCTCTGTAGATGAGTCCTTTTTCATAAAGTCTGCAGAAAACCTCGAGAACTGCCTTTGAGCAGCCTTCATCAAGTGTGAAACGTTCTCTGTCCCAGTCGCATGAAGAACCCAGCTTCTTAAGCTGTTCGATGATTCTGCCGCCGTATGTTGCTTTCCAGTCCCATGCACGTTTGAGGAAACCGTCTCTGCCGATATCTTCCTTTGTGATACCTTCTTTTTTCATTGCTTCAACGATTTTTGCTTCTGTTGCGATTGATGCGTGGTCTGTGCCGGGAAGCCACAATGTGTCATAACCCTGCATTCTTCTGAAACGGATAAGGATATCCTGCAGAGTATTGTCAAGTGCATGTCCCATATGAAGCTGACCTGTGATGTTGGGTGGCGGAATTACGATTGTGTACGCAGGTTTTGATTCATCAGGTTCTGCGTGGAAGTATTTTCCGTCAAGCCAGAATTTGTAAATCCTGTCTTCAACATTCTGAGGGTCGTATTGTTTAGCAAGTTCTTTTGCCATAATATTCATCCCTTTTCCAAATTAGTTATATACCAAGATATTATCCCATTTATTCGCCTTTTTGTCAATATTGTTTTGTCAATATTTTTGTAATTATTGACACTTGAAAGATATAGTTATATAATATATAGGATAAATTTGAGATAAAAGAGATGTTTTTATGCTACCGAAAAGAATTTATGCAGAAATAAACCTTGACGCTATCTGTGCAAATGTCAGGGAAACTATGAAAACTGTAGGCGAAAATGTTGATGTACTTGCAATTATCAAGGCTGACGCTTACGGTCACGGTGCTTTGCACACTGCCAAGGCACTTTCTGAAATCGGCATAAGTCATTTCGGCGTTGCAACTGCTGAAGAAGCAATGCAGCTGAGAAAAAACGGTATTGACGGTGAGATTCTTATTCTCAACTATACTTTTGACGAAAGCTACATCAAGCTTATCGACAACAATATCACAAGCACCGTTTTTGAGTTCAGTCACGCTAAAAAGCTGAACGATATTGCGGGAATTCTCGGTAAGAAAGCAAATGTACACATCAAGCTTGACACCGGTATGGGCAGAGTCGGTTTTGTGCCCTCTGATGAAAGTTTTGAAACAATAAAAGAAATTTACAGTCTTGAAAACATTACTGTCAGCGGTATTTACACTCACTTTGCCTGTGCAGATATGGAAGAAAAGGCAATGACATACGCTCAGATTGAAAAGTTTGATGCTTTCTGCAAAAAGCTGGAAGACGGCGGAATCAACATCCCTGTAAAACATCTTTGCAACTCTGCGGGAATTATGGAATTCCCCTCTGCTTATGCAAATATGGTGCGAAACGGCATTATCACATACGGTCTTTATCCCTCTGATGAAGTTGACAAAACAAAAATCAACCTCACCCCTGCTATGAGCATAAAGAGTCACGTGGTTTATGTCAAAGAAGTAGATGAAAATTTCACTGTAAGCTACGGTGCAACTTATGTGACACAGGGTAAAACAAAGATTGCGACTATCCCTATCGGCTACGCTGACGGATATCCCAGAAGCCTTTCAAACAAAGGCAGAGTTATCATAAAGGGCAAGTCAGCTCCTATTATCGGCAGAGTATGTATGGACCAGATGATGGTTGATGTAACAGGCATTGACGACGTTAAACAAGGTGACGTTGTGACAATAGTCGGCATTGACGGAAATGAAAAAATCACAGTAGAAGAGTTGGCAGGAATGTCCGGCTCATTCAACTATGAGTTCGTATGCAACGTAAACAAACGAGTACCGAGAGTTTATATCAAAAACGGAAAAGTCACAGAAATTGTTGATTTGATTAAGTAAACAACAAAATCCCCTCTGATGAGGGGATTTTTTATGCGTCATATTTTAACAAATTACATTTTTAACTGCTTCTGCCAGATTTTCAACTACTGTGAAATCACAGGGTGCTGTGGTCATTATTACCACAAGGTAGTCACCGTTATCTGTGTAAATTATACCTGCATCGTTTGTGATGCGGGTTTTGTTTTTTGTCAGCCAACCTGCTTTGGTACGGGTTGTGTATTTTTCTGAGAAGACTTTATGAATAGGTGAAATCGCAGGGCTTTCAAACATTTTGCCCAGGGACTCCCCTGTTTCACCGCTTTCAAAAAAGATATAGTTTCCAACCCAAAGATGTGCAAGCGTACGTGGTGTCATAAACTGAAAGTTTCTCGTTGTGTCAACAACTAAATCGTTTCCTGTTTCTGCCGAGAATTCAATAAAACAATCATCACCGTATTTGTCTCGCATTGACTCATAGTCAACGTTTGATGAGCGTTCCAATATTGCTTCAATTCTCTTATTTTCTTTTTGGAGAATTGTATTGTCTGACTTCACAAGTGAGGCTACATAAGGTCCTTTGATTACACTTGCAGAGTAGATTTTTTCATCTGCATTGTAGGAAAAACCGTCAAGCGTGTTCAGGTTCATAACAACAAAACCCAGCTTATAGTCTTTTGAAGTTATATTATGGATTCTGTTTTTAAGAAGTATCTCTTCCTCAGCAGAAAGTTCAAAACCGCCGAATGTTGTAACTTTTTCCTCATTGCTCAGTGAATTAAGTACGTTACCGAGAACAAGAGAAACAG
>JAZRQI010000212.1:0-4354 GCA_045649705.1 Acutalibacteraceae bacterium | reverse complement strand
CAAAGGGGACTTATAGTAAGATTTGTTGGAGACAGTACTTATATCGTGGACTATTCAGACCGCAGTAAAATCAACTCCCGCTTCTCTTACAGTATTTATTCTTCTGAAATTTCTTCAATATAAAAAGAGTTATTCTGTTTTTTTAATGTAATAATTATATTCTTTTCGGCTTCGGGAATCACTGTTTTCCCGGAGCCGTCTTGTTTGAAGCTCTCGTTTTTCAGACATCCTACAGTGAGCTTTGTTTTTTCCCTTTCTGCCGTAACACTTTTAAGAACCGCAGAATATTCAGGAGAGTAACCTATGGTAGGAATCTTATAGCACATCCCTTTTTCATCGTAAACTATTTCCCCTGATGACGTATTTTCAAACTCACATTTATCTGAAAAAAGGAGATTTACTCTGTCTTCAACATCCTCCTGAGGAATGCAAAGTTCTCCGTCAAAAGCCTGATATTTTTCTGCACCATCAGTGCAGATAATTGACCACACACTCAACTCTACAAGCTTTTCACTTTCAATGGAATCGCCTTTTTTATATGTAAAAAAACAGTTCATTACAACCGGATTATAATAAGCAGAAAAGTCGTTGATTTCTTTGAAGACATTTATGTCTTCCGCTACAAAACTTTCACTTTCCGTTTTATCTTCTTTCAGAAAACTTCCTGCAAAAACCGACAGAATTGCAATTAAAATCACAGGCAGAAAATATAAAAGCTTACGTCTGCTTTTTTCTCTTTTATTGCGGAAATTTTTTCGTTTTCTTTTCTTTAACACAATTGTAAATCCTACCATAATTTAACTCCCGAAAAATAATCTTACTGTCCACGCTGATGCTATAAAACTTGTAAAGTCAGCAATTAGTCCCGCCATTACTGTATGACGGGTTTTCTTTATTCCCACAGAGCCGTAATATACCGCAATTGCATAGAATGTGGTTTCCGTAGCGCCCATCATTACAGATGCAACTCTGCCGAGATAAGAGTCAGGCCCGTAATCTTTCAGAATCAGTTCATACATTGAAAGTGCCCCTCCTCCCGATATGGGATTGAGAACTGCAAGGGGCATAATTTCCTCAGGTATTCCTGTTATCCCTGAAAGAGGTGAAAGAAGTTTCACAATAATATCAAGACCTCCCGAAGCTTTCAGCATACTTACTGCCACTACCAGTCCCACAATTGAGGGTAGAATATTCTTTACGGTTTTCAGCCCATCTTTTGCACCTTCTATGAAACAATCAAAAATTTTCACACCTCTGACAATGCCGAAAAGAACAATCGATGTTATAACAAGTGGCAGAACAATTGCACCGAGAGTTTTCATTTCACTCTGCTCCTTTTTAATATATTGAAATTAAAAACTCCTGACCTCTTACGTGAAAACATTTTCGAAATTACTTTCGCCGCAACAACTCCTGCTGTCAATGACAAAAGTGTACTGAGCCATGTAGCAGGCATAATTTCCATAGGACTCTGACTGCCGAACTGCGTTCTGAGAGTCGCAACAGTTGTAGGTATAAGCCTCATTGCCGCAGAGTTCATCACAACAAAAACAACCATATCGTCTGTTGCCACATCCTTGTCGGGATTTGATTCCTGCATTCTGCGCATAGCCTCAAGTCCCAGCGGTGTTGCCGCATTGCCAAGTCCCAGAAGATTTGCAGTTATGTTCATTGACATTGCACGGGCAGTTTCAGATTTTTTGTCTACATTTTTATATAACAGTGAAAAAAGGGGACTGAGAAAACTGCAGATTATTTTAGTGATTTCTGCTTTTTCTGCAATCTTCATTATCCCTCCCCACAGGCACATCATACCCGTCAGATTTATTGCAAGAGATATAGCATCCTTACCACCATTCACAACAGAATCCGACAAGGCTTGCATATTCCCCGAAAACAAAGCAGCAATAAAAGAGAATATCACCATGGCTCCCCAGATATAATTCATCATACTTACCACCCCTTGATTAAGTATATTTTTCTTCCATATTTAAATACCAAAAAAACATTGTCGCTTTACCGTATTGTGGCTCAACTTATTGACATAATTGTCATTTTGTGGTATTATTTCCACGCAATGGTATTGAAAGGAGGCGTCTTTTATGAAAAAAGAAAACGATTATTTCTGTTCCAGGGAAATAGATGCTCAGGGAAGAATTGTTTTACCAAAAGAAGTACGTAACAGATTCGATCTTAAAGACGGCACTGCTCTTAAAATTTCAATGAAAGACGACTGCATCATTATGAAAGTTGCAATACCCAGTTGTTTCATCTGCGAAAAAACCGACGACCTGATAAGCTTAAAAGGCAGAAACATCTGCAGCGAATGTCTTGAGAAACTCAACGAAATCAAAAAAATCAACGAATAAAAAAACAGGAAACACTTTTCAGTGTTTCCTGTTTTCGTTTTATTAACTTAATTACCAAACAAAGTTTGTGTATGTTTCTGTGCTTGTAATATCTTTTGCCTGAATTTCACCAAGAAGTGAATGTACTGCTTTTGCATCTGCTGCTGCAGCAATCTGTGCATAAGTAATGTTACCTGTTGTTGAATCAATTTTAGCGTGGATATAACCATCATGGTATGTCATATCAACTGATTTAAGTCCGGGCACCATATTTGCTGCACCTGCTGCGTCTATAACAGAAACTGCTCTGCCGTATGAACTTGCTGTTCCTTTTGCAGGGTTTTTCTCTGTACCGAGTTTAATCATAATTTCATAAGTTGTACCGTTAACTTTGATTGTTGCACTCTGAACATCCTGGGGACGAAGTTTGCATGACCAATCAAAACCTGCTGCGGGGAAATCATCTTTGTTGTTTGAGCCTTTTGCCATTGTTGTTGTTTCATTCTTAGTGAAAATTGAAACAAGCCATGAGGGAAGACCCTGAACGTCACCTTTGACTTCCATAAATCCGTTTTTTGTGTAACCTGCTTTTTCAGATTTTACTCTGTCAAGAGCCTTTGAGCAGTAATCAATAATTTCTGCTTTTGTCTGAGGAACTGAAGAAGTTTCTTTCTTTGTTGTGCTTTCGGGTTTTTCATTCTTTACAGTTGTTTTTTCTTCTTTTGTTACTACTTCTGTGACGATTTCTGTTTCGCCCTCATCGTTTGTAACAACTTCTGAAACAACTTCTGTTTCTTTTTCTGTTTCGCCCTCGATTGCTTCCTCTGTTACTTCATCTTCTCCGTTAACAGGAGCCTCTGTTGTAACTTCGGGGTTTGTTGTTGTTTCTTCCTCACCGTTACCGCCGCAAGCAGCAAAGGTAAAGAGCATTGCCATTGCCATAAGAATTGCTAAAAGTTTTTTCATAGTTTTTTACCTCACTTTATTACTACCAAAGCTGTAGCTTCCCTGAGATTGATTGTCTGTCCTGTTGCAACAATAGAGTCTGCAGTTATTTTGTCAGACTTTGCTCTGCCTACTGACAGAATACCCTGAGGGTCACTCGCAGTTTTGATGAAATCCTGACTTAAGAAAATTCTTCCGCTTGTATCTTTCACACCTGATTTGACTCTGAGTTTGAAAGTAACAATTGTTTCTTCATTATTGAGAGTTGTCATTACTGTTCCCTGTGAGGGCATTGCCACCCAGGTTGCAAAAGCAATTTTATATTTTGCTTTCACAGAATCACTTGCCCAGTGTTCACTGTTTGAATTTTTTGTATACATACTGTCAGGAGATTTCCAGTTGCCGTTTGTGCCGTAACCGTTATCTTTAAGCGTTCCTGTGAAATTAAGATAAGATGAAACGTTGTTTTCGTCTCCGCCTACAATTTCAAACACTCTTGTATCGTAAATTACGGGAAGTGAAACGCTGACAATTCTGTAATTGGTCTTGAGTTTAACACTTACTGTAATTGTATCTCCCGCTTTTACTTCTGTTTTATCTGTTGTTATTCTGAAATCTGCAACGTATTTGCTTTCCTCAGTATCAACAACAGGCTTTTTGGTAGTTGACGGAGTTGTTACAGGTTTCTGAGTAGGTTTAGTTGTTTCGTTCTTATTTGTTGTTTGGGGTTTGGAAGGTCTTGTAATAATTGTGGGCATATCTTCCGGTCTTATTGTAGTAATTTCAGGTTGCTTTCCGATGCTGACGGAAATTGTAACAACTGTATCTGCGGAAACTTCTTTTCCTGCGGGAACACTCTGTGAAAGTACAACACCTGCTGACACAACATTGCTGAACTCTTCTTTTACGTTAACACGAAGACCAACTTTTTCAAGAGTTTCTATTGCCTGACTTCTTGAGTAATAAACAACATCAGGCATTACAATCTTAGCTTCACTGGCTTTACCTTTACTTACCACAACTTCAACAATTGTTTTCTCCTTAACCTCACTGTCCGGGGC
>JAZRQI010000211.1:0-2313 GCA_045649705.1 Acutalibacteraceae bacterium | reverse complement strand
GTCAACCGTTACAGTTGTCTGCTGGGCAGTGCAAACTCAATCATTTACGGCATAGTGTATTTCTATTACAACCTTTATGCTTCGGCACTTTCAGCGGTGTTGTTTTCCTGTCCCATACAGCTTATTACATTCATCCGTTGGAACAAACATAAACGTGGCAACTCCACAAAACTCAACAAACTGACGTTGAAACAGAAACTTCTCCTCGTGGCAGGGTATGTAGTTTTACTTGTTCTGATGTGGATATTGTTACCTCTTATCGGGTCAGAGTACGTTTTTCTTGACAGTGCGTCAAACGTACTGGGAATCTTCATATATTTCCTGACTATGTTTGCATTTGTTGAATATACATTCTGTATGATTGTAAACGGCATTCTCACAATCATTCTGTATATCACTATGATTCCACAGTCACCTGACATTTCAACACACCTGATTTTTGCGGTTTATTCGTTTATATGTATTTGCTTTGCATTTTTTGAGGCAAGGAAACTTTATAAGATTCAGAGAGAAAGTGAAGCACAATAACAAAAAAGAGTTAACACAGTTTTCGTGTTAACTCTTTAACTTTTATTCGCAGAAAGTTTTCTTTATGTTTTCAAGATATCCGTAACCATAAAGGTCATCTGGCTGTAAGTAACTTGTTTCTGTCCATTCGTTCCAACTGTTTACGGTGATGAGAGGTGATTTCATAACGCCTTTTTCCATAGAATTGTCAGTGAACTCTTTGATTTTTTCACAGGCTCTTCCGAAGTTTTCAGGGGTGTTATTCACTACCACACCGGGAACAAAATTGTAGAATCTTACGTTGTTGTCCCAGCCTACGGAAATATTGGGATAGAATGGAACATCAAGTTTTTCTGTTTCTTCGTTTATTTTGTTCACATAGTTATCTGTGACCTGAGTATATTCTCCGTCAAAATTGACGCTGCCTCCCCAGTTGTAGCTTGTCACCGAATCCACACCAAGGAAATTGTAAAGTTCATATATGTCAATTGATTTTCTTCCGTCTTCAAATGTAAGCCAGTCATAAGTTTTGCTTCCCCAATGAACTACCTGGAAGTGGAGACCCTTGAAACCTGCAGAAACAGTTTTGTGTCTGAACTCTTCAAGACCTTTTCTGCATTCTTCAACTGTTCTGAAAGACCTGAGGAAATTATCAAAATCAAAAATCATATAAACAGGGCAGGAATCAATCTGATAGTAGTTTTCCTGCTTGAAATATTTTTCAATTGTTCTGTCGCAGATGTTGGAGAAAATCTCAGGTGTCACAACACCGTTCCAGATAACTGTTGATAAGTCGTTGTCTGAGTTTCGTTTATCCCACAGGTGAGTTGCATTATGGTTCGCCCACATAAGATAAAACTTCATCTCTTTGTTATTTGGTGCTTTGAGGAAACCGTCATTGAGACAGTTTTCAAGGAAAGGACGGTTATCGTACCAATACCAATCGTAAATGAATACATTCACACCGTAGGAAACAGCACAGTCAATCTGCATCTGCATAACCCTGTTGTCAGCCTCGTTAACATATCCCCAGAGAGGTTTGCGAGGCCAACGGCAACCCTTGTAACCTTTGTCGGTCATTGCTTTTACAGTCTGCCATTCTCCGTAGCCTTCAGGCCAGAAAATACGTGAACGGGGTTCGTCACCTGTGTATGAGGGCCATATAAAAGCTGCAATGTCATAATTTCCCATAAAATTTCACTCCTTTTGCTTTATTATATACTGATTTTTTTCTTATTTCAACAGAAATTTTTATGACATAATATTTCTTTACTTTTCAGGGAATTTATGCTAATATTTAGTTAAATATCAGCATAGAAAACAAGGTGAAAACAAATGGAAAAAGCAAAATATATTGACCCTATGATTGGTACCGTAGGTGACGAGCCTGAGGGACACGGCGGCGGAAAGACTTATCCCGGAGCCTGTCTGCCGGGAGGTATGGTACAGCTTTCTCCCGATACTGTAACAGGGGGAGATAACGGCACAGGATATAACTACTGCCACAATACAATTGAGGGCTTCAGTTTTAATCATATGAGCGGTATCGGTTGGTACGGCGACCTGGGAAATATTCAGATTATGCCTGTTACAGGCAATACTGACCTGAGAAGCGGTAGTAACGCGGAAGTTACTTTCAATAAAGGTACAGAGGGTTGGAAATCTTCTTTCTCACACGAGAAGGAAGAAGCTCAGGCGGGATATTACTCAGTTTTCCTTGACAGATATAATATAAAAGCAGAGGCTACAGTTACCGTCAGAACAGGTTTTCTCAGATTCACTTACCCTGAAAATTCAGACAGAAAA
>JAZRQI010000210.1:0-2584 GCA_045649705.1 Acutalibacteraceae bacterium | reverse complement strand
GTTTGTGATTTCAATGCCTGTTCTTTCTCCTAAAACCTTGAAGAAAAGGTCATCTTTCATATAGGGCTTGATGATACCGCTGCCCTCTGAAAGGTTTACGGAGGAAACTTTTGAGGAGTCAATGTGTTCGTTTTCTGTGAGTTTTTCTGCAACACGGAAAATATCACGGACACATTTCATATCGGCGGAAATATTTTTTACTGTGTCATAAACAGAGCGTCTGACAGGGTGGTCTTTTGAAAGAGTGTTCAGCCATTCGGGTAAATCAAAAGAAACTTCTTTTATGGGGAAACTGAAAAGAATCTGTTCAAGGATTGAACGGATTTCGTCTTCTGTCAGTTTCATACAGTTGACAGGTAAAACAGAAACGCCGTATTTCAGAGACATATCCTCTGCAAGGCGTCTTGACTTTTCACTCTGCGGATTTTTGCAGTTGAGAAGAACGATGAAAGGCTTTTCGATTTCTTTGAGTTCTTTTATGACTCTTTCTTCGCAACCCTCGTATTCTTCTCTCGGTATATCACTGATAGACCCGTCAGTTGTCACCACAAGACCGATTGTTGAATGCTCGGAAATAACTTTTTCAGTTCCGATTTCTGCTGCAAGATTAAAGGGAATTTCCTTTTCAAACCAAGGTGTTTTCACCATTCTCGGTTGGTCATTTTCAATATATCCCAGAGAAGAGGGGACAATGTAGCCGACGCAGTCAATCATACGGACTCTCAGATGAGCGTTGTCACCCACTGTGATATGTACCGCATCTTCGGGGATGAATTTCGGCTCTGTTGTCATAATTGTTCTGCCTGCCGAGCTCTGGGGAAGTTCATCGGTTGCACGTTGTTTCATGCTGTCATCTTTGATGTTGGGGATAACCAGAGTATCCATAAATTTTTTAATGAAGGTAGATTTACCCGTTCTCACAGGACCCACAACGCCGATGTAAATGTCGCCGCCTGTACGTGCCGAGATATCTTCATATATGTTTGTTGATGTGTCCATATTTTATTCCTCCGTATCTTTTTACTTAATGATATGAGATACGGTATCGGTTTATGACAATAGAAAAAACGGGTTTTGTTTGACAAATTTTCTTTATGTGATATAATTTTACTATTCAAATATTGAGGTGATACTATGGCAAACATAAAACCTGTAATTGAACTTGAACTGTACCTTATTCGTCACGGACAGAGCAGAGGAAACGTAGGCTTTGGTGATGAAAAGGTAGATTTTATGGAAATGAACGACCCTCGTCTTACAGAACTTGGCCTTATGCAGGCAAAAAAAGCGGGTAAGTACTTGTCAGGTGTTGAGTTTGATGCCTGTTATTCAAGTCCCCTGGTGAGAACTGTTATAACAGCAAATGCTATAATGTCTTTCCAGAAAGAAAAGAAACCGCTGAACGTTCTTCCTCTTGTCACAGAGGTGGCAGTTGAAGAACCCTACAAAGGCAGAAGCATAGAAGAATTGAGAGCTTTCTGCGATACCGCTGTTTTGGCAGACGGTTTCAAAGAAGAAGACGGACTTCTTTTTTACAATCCCCGCGACCCCGAAAAACCGATTTTTGAAAGAGCTGCGAAGGCAGTTTCTTACCTTCGTTCCCGTTATAATAAGGGAGAAAAAGTCCTGGTTGCAGGTCACGCAGCATTTGGTACGGTTATGATGTTCCATATTATGGGATATACAGAGTCACCTGTTTATGATATTGAAATTTCAAACACAGGTATTACTCACGTGATTTTCTATAAAGAGGGTACAAACAGATTCGGTGACATCGTGTTTGATACTATCAACGATACAAAGCATTTCTGCATTCCTGATGAAGAGGTTGAGAATATAACACTTTCAAAGAAAATTGCAGAAAACCCTGAAAATCTTGATGAAAGCGTAAAGCTTCTTACAACACTTCTCAAAAAGACACATTCTGAGAAATGCGAAGAACTCAGTGATATCAAGCCTGAGATGGTTGAGAAAGCAGACGATATTATGCATCATATCCCTGCTGAAAAATGGCAGAAGCTGAGAAGTCTTGTGACTGCAGTTGAAAACTCAGGAACAGTTCTCGGCGGTGATTTCACAATAAAGGATATCTGTTGTGAAAGCGGTAAGGCATTCTTTAAAAACTCATCATTTGCTTATAAAGGCTATCCTGTATTTGATTTGGGAAAACTTTATGAGAAACTTATTGCTCTGTCTGAAATTGACAGAGAAAATGTGTATGTGAATTTCGGCTTTACATACGAAACTGCTCAGAGATTCTGGGAAAAGTTTATAAATGAATATTTTGCAGGTGAGGAAGTAAACCTGATAAAAAGGGCAGATGACAGAGCAAGACTTGTAGCATATATCAACATTTTCCACCGTCTTATCAAAGATGAAAAAAGAAACGAAGAAACTTTCAGATTCTGTAAAGAAAAACTTCTTGAGTATATGAGTCGTTGCGGTTCGCTTGACTTTGAATAATAAAAAAACTCCGATACTTTCTGAGTATCGGAGTTTAACTTTTATTTGGATGTTTTCTTTACATACCAGCTGATGATTTTGTCAACGAGTGATTTCTTTTCTTCGTTTCCACCGTTTTCTG
>JAZRQI010000209.1:0-1626 GCA_045649705.1 Acutalibacteraceae bacterium | reverse complement strand
AAAGCATATCGTGACGGAGACAGTATAAAGTTCTATTTCAAGGCTGAATAATTTCTGTGAAAATCCCTGTTTTCGGACAGGGATTTTTTTAATGCTGAATGCAGAGTGCTGAGTGCTGAATTTCGGGTCTGCGACGCAATTTTAAAATAAAACTTACGGAAAATTCTCAGATTCTGAGAGTAATTCTCTGACTTTCGGGTTGTGTTTTTTATCCCGAAATGATAGAATTTAATCAGCAAAGGAAGTGATATTATGGAGAAAAAGACATTAGGTTCATTTATTGCGGTGCTGAGAAAGTCCCGTGGTATGACGCAGAAAGAACTTGCCGAAAAGCTTGGCGTTTCAGATAAAACTGTCAGCCATTGGGAGCGTGACGAAAGTTCCCCTGACATAAGTATGATTCCCGTGATAGCAGAAATTTTCGACGTGACCTGTGATGAACTTTTAAAGGGTGAAAAAGCAAAAGATACAAATGAAACTACTCCTAAGAACAATCAAAAACAAATGAAGTATCTTTTTGAAAGAGTTTATTCAAAATTCCGCACACAGTGTTTTGTTTTAACAGGTGTGGCATTGGTGGGCTTCATTTTTGCCTATATTTCTTATTGGGAATGGAACTGGAACTTTTTCCTTGTTGATTTAGTATTTTTCATTGTTTCTGTTTTCGGACTTGTCATCGCAAAAATGCAGAACAAGTCTGCACTTCTGACAGAGGATTTCAGTGAAGAACTCAGTGAGAAATATGAGAAAAAATCAAGAGAACTTTTTTGGTATTCTTTGCTGATAAACGTTGTGCTGACTTGTTTTGCAACAGTTCAGGAAATTGATGACGGACTTTCATTTATCGTCGCAGCCGTTGCAGGTGTTCTTTTTTATCTGATTTTAAGACTTACAAAACAGATTTCATTCGATGAAAAAGGCAAGATAATAGAAAAGATTATTATTAAAACTGTTTCTGTTACCTTAGTTCTTATTCTGGCTTTTACCGGTTTGTTTTTCGGGGTGCCCGACCTTCTTACGGAGATAAATACACCTGAACCTGTTCATTTTGAAACTATGGTGGAACTTAAAAACTATATGGAAACGGAAAAGCCACTTCCTGATTATGCCCTTTTAGACACAGGTTCAAACGCCGGATATTCCGAAGAAACTGTAAACGGTCAGCTTGTCAGAACGTTCTTCCTTCACGACTATCCTGTAGTTAAATTCACGTGGAAAAACTACGAGGTACAGCACATCGAGTTTCATCAGAAAAACGGTGGCGGTTACAGTGCAGATGTTTACTTTTATGAAAACGATGTGACAGAACCATTTTTTGATGCAATTTATCCCGCTGATGCAATCATCTTTTACTCTTACTACCCTGTTGTTATTATATCAGCCATTTTAATCTGCATTTTCAAGATAAGAAAGAAACTTAAATAGGAAGAATTCATATAATATACTGAGGTGGTGTGTTATATGATAAACTCAGGAAAATTTTTAAGTTACCTTTCTGTTTTTCTGAAAAAGCCTGATGCAGAGGCTGAAATTTACGGCAGTGACGCTTACCCCGAAATTGAGGGTACTGCTTATTTTCATCAGACAAAAAACGGTGTCATTGTGGGTGCAGAGATTTCAGGACTT
>JAZRQI010000208.1:0-4610 GCA_045649705.1 Acutalibacteraceae bacterium | reverse complement strand
TTCTGTATCACGTCAGATCAGGATAGTACCTTTGATTTTTTGGCTTCATTGTTTTTCTCATTCTTGTTTATCCGATTAGTACGATACGCTGACAATTATGGTGAAGGCGGAAAACTTCCGGTGCCGGTTAATTTTGTTCTGGACGAATTTCCAAATATAGGTGCTATACCGGATTTTAAAAAGAAAATCAGTACAACAAGAAGCCGTGCGATCAATATTTCAGTAATCTTTCAGAATCTTGCTCAGCTTCAGAACAGATATCCGGATGGAGCATGGCAGGAAATCTTGGGTAACTGTGATACACAGCTCTTCTTAGGATGTACCGATGATGTAACTGCAAAACTAGTATCTGACAGAACAGGTGAGGTTACTGTTGCGGTCGCAAGTAAAACTAAAAACTTAAATACCTGGCGTGTTTCGGATTATACCCCTGAATACAGAGAGGCGCGTTCAATTGGTAAACGAAAGCTTCTTACTCCGGACGAAATTTTAAGATTACCTGTTCATGAGGCTTTGGTTATTATGAGAGGACAAAAGGTTCTTAAGGTGAAGAAATATGACTACACCAACCATCCTCATTCAAAACTTATAGTCAAGAAAAAAGCTTCATCTCATGTTCCAAAATGGAGAAACAGTGATTGCGAAGCAGATGATATACTTCAGGACGCAGTTGCCCCGGAAGAAAACAACGAGGAGTTAATGGATACTCCTGATAGAGTATCGTTTAAAGATTATTATTCTCAGAATCAGGAAACAGGTAAAGAAGAAAAAGAAGTACCAAAAGGTGAAGCATTACCTGAAACTAAGGCTGAAGAAAATAATACACAAAAGCCTATGACAGAACGCGAGAAAATGATAGCAAAGGCTAAAGGGGGTGAGAACGATGGTAAGAAGTCTCAGCCCTCAGAAGTAACAAAAAAAAGATTAGGACTTTAATAACAAGGAGGTAACCTATTATGGCAAAGAAAATTTTAAGTGAACAGGAAAATATCAATCAGCCTACTGAAATGATTGATGAACAGAATCCAAATGTGGAACTCACGAAAATGGAAGAACTGGAGAACAAGGAAAATGTAAATGTAGATGCTGAGACAACTGCAGAAAGTGGAAATACCGATGATGCTGGAGAAAAGAAAAAGCAGTTAAAACTTGGTATTTTAAAAATCAGACTTGATGACAGTTTGCCGGAAGATGATGAGTTTGAAACCATGTGGAACGAACTTATCAGCATCTACAGAGGAAGAAAAACACTTCCCGTAACACTGACAGGTATTGAAAAAACACAGACACAGGGATATGTAGTGGTTACATATTACAAAACGCAAAGAATCCTTGTACCGATTACCGAAATGATGATTTATCTCGATGAAGAAAGAGATGACGGTTACACCGATACAGAAAGATTGCTCAGAGCATGTAATTCAATGCTTGGAAGTGAAATTGACGTTATCATAAAGGGTATGGACAAAGAAAATGAAAGTATTGTGGCATCAAGAAAGGATGCTATGAACAGAAAAAGAGAGCGTTTTTATCTTACTCCTTTAAGCGACGGACTTCCGCAGGTGCGTGTCGGCAGAATCGTAGAAGCAAGAATTGTGACCACAACTCAGGCACTTGCGCGTGTGGAAATTTTCGGTGTTGAAACAATACTCACAGCAACGCAGCTCAGTTGGGACTGGATTGCAAATGTATCAGAGAAATATCATGTAGGAGATACTATCGATGTGCTTGTAACGGAAATGACCGGCTCCACTATTGACGATTTAAGAATTAAAGCGGATGTCAGAAGTATTACAAGGAACCTTTCCAAGGAGAACTTGAGCAAATGTACGGTTCAGAGCAAATACATCGGAGAAGTTACAAATGTCAGAAACGGAGTTGCATATATAAGGCTTAAGATTGGTGTTAACGCAATTGCTCATACCAATTACGACAGAAGATCTCCGGCAAGAGGAGATATTGTAAGCTTTGTTGTTATAAGGATTAACCCGGAATATTCGAACGTTTCAGGTATTATCACGAAAATAATTAAGCAATCAGTTTAACAAACAGGCGGCGGGGAACAAATTCTCTGCCGCCTTATTTCATTATGGAGGTGAATTTGAATGAACAGATGTTATACCGATTACACAAATATCGGAAAGTTTATAAGCAACATTAACGGAAACTGGAGAAACAGTATTTACGTAACCTGCAGTGTATGCAAAACCGAAAAACAATCCTGTTGTGATGACATGCTTGTAAGCTTTGATGCAGACGGTATCCCAACAGTTATTGCAGTAACTGATGCAAATTTTATCTTTGCAACTGTCATTGATAAAAGTGAGTGTTTATGTGAAATGAGTAACGGAAGATTCATTTGCCTTTTCGAAGGATTAATAAAAAAGCACACATCATCAGAAAAAGGATGTCCTCTGCTTCAGCTTGCAAAAAGACCTGGAAAACATGAATAATTGGAGATATTCCCCATTAATTTGGGGACTTTCTCCATTTTTGCGGGGAATATTGGGAAACGGTTACATATTCAGGCCATTTTCTTGTTGCAGCCTATTTAAAAGCAAAAAAATTATCTTTACAATATAAGTGTAAGGCGTATTAAGACGCAATAATAAACAAGGAGGCTTAGAAAAAGAATGAAAAAACAGAAGAGAATAACATGTCCATACTGTGGGGCGCATGCAGTTCTTCAGAAAGGAAGTTTTGTTTACGGAGACAGAGCAAAGGAAGAGTACTTGTATGTTTGCTCTAATTATCCACAGTGTGATTCCTATGTAGGAGTACACGCAGGTACAAAGAAACCAAAAGGAACTTTAGCAAATGCAGAACTAAGAAACAAACGTATAAAAACACACAAGGTGTTTGATCAGGTATGGAAGAGTAAACTTATGACAAAAAAAGAGGCATATCGTTGGATGACTTATGTTATGGGATTACCATTTGAGATGGGACATATCGGAAGCTTTTCAGAATACAGGTGCGACGAGCTTATAAAAATTTGTAAAGATGTCCTGACAAACAACAATATTGAATTGCCGATAGGGGCGTAGGAGGGATTGATATGACAGAACAGGAAAAGAAATTAATTGAAGATAATATGAATGCTGTTGCAATGACCACATGGCAGTTTTTAAAGCAACACAATATACCACGGACGGAATTTGAAGATTATCGTCAGAACGGATATCTTGTTCTTTGCAATAAAGTACATAAGTATGATGGTTCAACAAAGTTCTCAACGTTTATTGATGTTGTTTTAAGAAATGCGTTTATCGACATGTATCGAACAGACAAAACAAGGCGACTCGATCTGATTTCTCTGGATGAGTATTTAAGCGAAGAGAAAACATTTAATGATTCACAGCTCGCTGCTATTCTGGAGGGGGAAAACTCAACAGAAAATGAAGTTCTGGAAAAAGTAACAAATGAAATTATGAAAAAGTGTATCAGAAGAGCGAAAAGTAAATGCACATCAAAAACTACTGTAAGAGGATTTGAGGCACTTGAACTGCGTATAGAAGGATACTCAGGATCCCAGATTTCTGAGATGATGAAAACACCGTCAAATTCCATTCGCGTTGGCATAAACAGGGCTAAAAAAATCTTGTTGGACGATAAAGAATTTGCAGATGTTCTTCAGACTGTTTAAATTTATTTGTTGCACTTTCATTTGTTCTCTCGTAGTAGACTAATAGAGGACAAAAAACGGAGGTAAAAATTATGGTAACTTATTACACAGCATTAGGAAGAATGATCACAAGAGAGGAAAACGGTGCAAGAATTCCGATAATTATGATAGATGATTCGGAATATCAGATGACTGTTGACGAATTAATTATCTGGGGTTCGCTTCATTGGTGTTTCTTAGACAAAGAGGCATTAGAGAAGGAATACAGCAGACGAAAAACAAAGAATAGAATCTTTAATGATGTATCCTTCGAACAGACACTGAGCAGACTTGTCACAAGAGGGCTTATAGTATCGGGAACTGATTATCTTGCAGCGGATGCATTATACGGTCTCATAGGTACTTTGAAAATCAGACCTGTTAAGTTTACATTATTTGATAAGCTTCAGAGTATAGCATATCTCTATTTTGAAAAAGGTCTCACCCTGAAGGAATGTTATAATGCATACTTTGGAACAGTGATTACACCAAATGAAAAAAATGTACTGAGACTTTCTAAACGAGTTGGTATCACCGCATCGGAAATTATTAAGTGTGCAGAGAATAATATAACTGACATAAAGAGTGAAGATGATATTATGGAAAAACTCTATAACGATGATGAAACAACATACGAAACAATAGCAGTTCATTCGCGGTTCAGTGAGGTGAAAACTGATATTGTTAAAGCAGTTGCTAACTTGTATTTAAAAAAGAAAATCATATTTGAAAACTAAAAGATGCAGCCTTCGGGCTGCATTTTTGCGTGGAGGTAAAAATGAAAAATATTGTGTTGAGACGAATCCTCACATTGGCAGTTATAAGCACATTATGCTTTGTAGTAGGTATAGCATATGGTGCCGCCACAGGGGATAAAATGTTGATGACCATGAGCATAATAATATGTGCAGTGAATTTATATAAGATATGGGATCTTAAAAGAATT
>JAZRQI010000207.1:0-5103 GCA_045649705.1 Acutalibacteraceae bacterium | reverse complement strand
TGCTTTTACAACTCTTTTAAGTGCCTGTAAAACTTCAAGGTCTGCAATCCAGAGCTGGTTTGTGCTTGGTGACCAGTCAACACAGATGAGTGTAGAGTCTGAGCATATTCCGCTGATACCTACGCCGTTATCCTGTTCTGCGGCAATAATTCCCGAAACATGAGTTCCGTGATGGTTGGGTCTGTTCTTCCTTTCCTCACGTCTTGTAGGGAATGTGATTTTGCCTGAAAGCTCTTCGTGGACTGTGTCAAACCCACCGTCAACAACGCCGATGTTTATGTGGGTGAACAGACTCTTGTATCCCCAGGCAGAGCGTGTGTCCGTAGCCTCAATGTGCCAGTTGTTTCCCTCAGGATTTTCGTCATCCCAATCAGAGTTCCAATATCCGTTTTCATCGTTGAACGGGTCATCGGGAGTGTATTGCTCAGTTAGTTTCTTTGCAGGACAGATACAGGCAAGAGCAACAGATTTTTCAAGTGAAATTTTGTCGCAGAGACTGTTCAGCTCTTTATAGTTCATGTCGTCTGTTCTGATAACGTACAAATCAAGGTCTTCTATTACACCTGACAGAGTACCTGCCTTTGAAAAAACAGAAAGCTTATCAAATAAAGACGCATCTTCCTCAAAAATCACAATCATAGTGTTTTTTACATATCCGGAATTTTCGGAAAGCTGAGAAATGTCACCGTCTTCTATTTTCTCCGTATAAGAAATGAAAACATCCTCAAATCCCGTAAAAACCATGCCTGATAAAGCGGTTATAAGGGAAAGAATAAGTGATAAAATCCTGCTCATACAAACACACTCCTTTGCAATAATTATATCAATAAACAAATATTTTTTCAATACATACAAAATGCACATAAAAACTTACGGTGATTTGACAGAGAGAGACGTTTTTTGTATAAACTGAATAGAATATAATATCCTAATATAGTACATATCACAAAAGCCTTGATATAAATGGGCATTTTATACAAACAAATGGTTTTGTTATTGGCGGAGTTTGTTTTACTCTATGAATTATTCCGAAAACCCATTTTTTATGTTGACGGGGACAAGTTTTGTGATATAATAATTGCAAGAAATTTATTTGTGGGAGATTTCAGATATGTTTGTTAAAGACGTTACAGTTCAGAATCAGGTAGGTCTTCACGCTCGTCCGGCAACATTCTTCATCCAGAAAGCTAATGAATTCAAATCATCAATCTGGGTTGAAAAGGAAGAGCGCAGAGTAAATGCAAAAAGTCTTCTCGGCGTACTTTCACTCGGCATTATGGGTGGAACAGACATCCGCATCATCGCTGGCGGTGCTGACGAAGAAGAAGCAGTGAATGCACTTGTTGCACTCGTTGAATCAGGTTTTGCAGAATAATAATGTAAAAAAACGCCTGTTTGGAATGAAAATTTCCGAAACGGGCTGTTTTTTATAAATGTACATATTGAAATATAAAAATTTTTCAAAATGTATGGAAAAAAATTCCGTAATATGGTACAATAATCAAGCACCGTATTTACGGGCAAAAATCGTTAATTATTTTATTGGAGGTATATAACCATGAGCAAAAAGTTTGTTTATCTTTTCTCAGAAGGTAATGCTGACATGAGAGAACTCCTCGGCGGTAAAGGTGCTAACCTTGCAGAAATGACACACATCGGTCTTCCTGTTCCCCAGGGCTTCACAATCTCAACAGAAGCATGTACACAGTACTACGAAGATGGCAGAAAAATCAACGATGACATCCAGGCACAGATTATGGAATACATCGTTAAGATGGAAGAAGTAGTTGGTAAAAAATTCGGCGATAAGGAAAACCCCCTTCTCGTTTCAGTTCGTTCAGGTGCCAGAGCATCAATGCCCGGTATGATGGATACAATCCTCAACCTCGGTCTTAATGAAGAAGTTGTAGAAGTTATGTCTGCAAAATCAGGCAACCCCCGTTGGGCTTGGGACTGCTACAGAAGATTCATTCAGATGTACTCAGACGTTGTTATGGAAGTAGGTAAAAAATACTTCGAAGAACTCATCGACAAGATGAAAGAAGAAAAAGGCGTAACACAGGACGTTGAGCTTACAGCTGAAGACCTCAAAGAACTTGCAGGTCAGTTCAAAGCTGAATACAAATCAAAAATCGGTAAAGACTTCCCCGCAGATCCCAAAGAACAGCTTATGGGCGCTGTTGAAGCAGTTTTCCGTTCATGGGACAACCCCCGTGCAAACGTTTACCGTCGTGACAACGATATTCCCTACTCATGGGGTACAGCTGTTAACGTACAGGCTATGGCTTTCGGTAACATGGGTGATGACTGCGGTACAGGTGTTGCTTTCACACGTGACCCTGCAACAGGTGACAAAGGCCTTATGGGTGAATTCCTTGTAAACGCACAGGGTGAAGACGTTGTTGCTGGTGTTAGAACTCCCATGCCCATCGCACAGATGGCTGAAAAGTTCCCCGCAGCATACGAAGAATTCGTAAAAGTTTGTGGAATCCTTGAAGACCACTACAGAGATATGCAGGATATGGAATTTACAGTTGAAGCTGGTAAACTCTATATGCTCCAGACAAGAAACGGTAAGAGAACTGCTAAAGCTGCTCTTAAAATCGCTTGTGACCTCGTTGACGAAGGCATGATCGACGAAAAGAAAGCTGTTGCAATGATCGACCCCAGAAACCTTGACACACTCCTTCATCCTCAGTTCGATGCTAAAGCACTTAAAGCTGCAACACCTGCAGGTAAAGGTCTTGGCGCATCTCCTGGTGCTGCTTGCGGTAAAGTTGTATTCACAGCTGAAGACGCAGAAGCATGGAATGCAAGAGGAGAAAAAGTTGTTCTTGTTCGTCTTGAAACATCTCCCGAAGATATCACAGGTATGAAAGCATCTCAGGGTATCCTCACAGTTCGTGGCGGTATGACATCACACGCAGCTGTTGTTGCTCGTGGTATGGGTACATGCTGTGTATCTGGTTGCGGCGAAATCAAAATGGACGAAGAAAACAAAAAATTCGAACTCGCTGGTAAAGTTTACAACGAAGGCGACTACATCTCAATCGACGGTTCAACAGGTAACATCTATGACGGTATCATCCCCACAGTAGATGCAGAAATCGCTGGTGAATTCGGCAGAATCATGGATTGGGCTGACAAATACAGAACACTTAAAGTTCGTACAAACGCTGACACACCTGCTGACGCTAAGAAAGCACGTGAACTCGGTGCAGAAGGTATCGGTCTCTGCCGTACAGAGCATATGTTCTTCGAAGCTGAAAGAATCGCAGCATTCCGTGAAATGATCTGCGCTGACACAGTTGAAGAAAGAGAAGCAGCTCTTGACAAAATCCTTCCCTATCAGCAGGGCGACTTCGAAGCTCTCTATGAAGCTCTTGAAGGCAACCCCGTTACAATCCGTTTCCTTGATCCTCCTCTCCATGAGTTTGTTGCCACAGAAGAAGCAGACATCAAACTTCTTGCAGATTCACAGGGCAAATCAGTAGAAGATATCAAAGCAATCATCGCATCACTTCACGAATTCAACCCCATGATGGGTCATCGTGGATGCCGTCTTGCTGAAACATATCCTGGAATCGCAGCAATGCAGACAAAAGCTGTTATCCGTGCAGCAATCAACGTTCAGAAAGCACACGCTGACTGGAACGTAGTACCCGAAATCATGATTCCCCTTATCGGCGACGTTAAGGAACTCAAATTCGTTAAGAAGGTAGTTGTTGAAACAGCTGATGCAGAAATCGCAGCAGCAGGTTCAGACCTCAAATACGAAGTTGGTACAATGATCGAAATCCCCAGAGCTTGTATCACAGCTGACGAAGTTGCTAAAGAAGCTGACTTCTTCTGCTTCGGTACAAACGACCTTACACAGATGACATACGGCTTCAGCCGTGACGACGCTGGTAAGTTCCTTACAGCTTACTATGACAGCAAAATCTTCGAAAACGATCCCTTTGCAAAACTTGACCAGAACGGCGTAGGCGCTCTTATGGAAATGGCAGTAGCAAAAGGTAAAGCAAGCGGTAAAGACCTTCACTACGGTATCTGTGGTGAACACGGCGGTGACCCCGTATCAGTTGAATTCTGCCACAAGATTGGCCTCAACTATGTATCATGCTCACCCTTCCGCGTGCCGATCGCAAGACTTGCAGCAGCACAGGCAGCTATCAAAGAAATGTAATTCCCTGCGAATTCGTTTCGTAGCATAATATAAACACAGTCCCCTTGGAGCAATCCAAGGGGATTTTTGTATCTATTGCAATAACGGCTGAAATATTGTATAATAAAAACAGTTAATATTTTATTGTGGTGAAAGAAAATGTATACATATAGTATTTCGAGCATCTCGAAAAGCGACAAATGGATATATGTTAAATGCAATGAAGATGATAGTTTTTTTGAGTATGAGCCATTTGTTGCATTGTTAAAGAGCATTGCTCAAAAATGGAACAATGGTGAATGGCAAGGGATGGTTTTTCCTGCGGGAGAAACGCGTTACATGATAAAGAATGACCCGCTAAATTTGGTGTATCAGTGGGATGATTTGTTTGGAATTATTTTTGAGTACAAAGACAACACAAATCTCGATGATGTAAAATCCTTTATTGCAGATAACTATAATATATGCTAAATTCCCCACTTTGCTAACCGCCACACAGGCAGCTATCAAAGAAAACTAATTCCTTTGGAATTAATTTCGTAGCATAATACAAATTACAATCCCCATCGAGAAATCGGTGGGGATTTTTTGTGTGCATTGAATTATTGGGATAAAGATGGTATAATAAGAGTGATTTATAAACTTGATTTGCTAGCAATAGGGATTAAGGAGAGTTTAAAATGAGATATGTAAAAACAGAAAAATATGATACTGATTTAGTCAAGCAAAAAATCATGGGACCTAATCCGTTAAAATTAGAAGAAGAACTGATGATTGACAATAGAATTAAAACAGGCGCTATTGTTATGGATTTAGGTAGCGGACAAGGAATCACATCTGTATTTTTAGCAAAAGAATATGGATTTAAGGTTTATGCAACCGACCTTTGGAGCGAGAAGGAAGAAAATCAAAAATTCTTTACTGAAATGGGATTAACA
>JAZRQI010000206.1:0-14365 GCA_045649705.1 Acutalibacteraceae bacterium | reverse complement strand
ACAAAAACTATTTTCGGTGAAGAAACGCGTGTTCTCTCAGCATTGCCCACGAGAACCTCATCAAGTCCTTGAGGGATAACACCGATTTCTTCGTTTGAAATTATAGCATCAAAAAGCTGATAGATTTCGTTTGCAGTCTTTTTATCATCAGACACAACCGACGCAAAACTATCAAGAATCCTGATTACAATTTCCCAGATTCTCTCCTGTTCAAGGGCAAGTTCTTCATTATTTTCATCTTCAAGATTTATTGCAAGTTTTTTCAGATTCTCGTCAGCGTGAGTATTTATCAGCAGTTTATAAATTTCCTCTGCTGCATCTCTTCCCGACACCTTATCTGCAAAAGATTTTCTGAGTGACACAAGAGGTTTCATCGCAACACTTCTGAGTCTGTTCAACTCTTCAAGTTCTTTTTCGTCATCTTCCGAAAAATCTTCGCCGAAACCTCTGGGATTCTCTGTCCACTCACGGGTAAAGTCGGCACTGTTACCCCACATAAGAGCGTAGTTTTCAAGACGTGACACTTCATCTGTTGTAAGGTCTGTAAGTCCTGTTTTCAGGCACTTCATAACGCGGGTTTCGTTTACACCGAAAGCTGCAATTTCAAGAGCACCTGAAATATATGTGCAAAGAGGCTGGATTTTCACAGGCTGAAGTTTATCAGAAAAAACTTCAACTCCGTATTTTTTCAGAGCCTCTTTTATCTGAACATCGTACTCTCCGCCGTCACGGGAAACTATGGCAATATCACGGCATCTGACATTACCTTCACTTAAAAGTTTTTTAACTGTCAGTGCAACAAACCTGCATTCGTTTTCTATATTTTTCGCACTGATAATTTCAATGTTTTCCGTCACCTTTTCATCCTTTTCTTTATCGGCACGGAAAATATTTTTTTCAAGGAAACTGATTTCCGAATCTGTATTTTCATCTTCCATACAGATTGCTTTGACTTCCTTGTTATATCTTTTTGCTATTTCAATAACGGTTTTTGCAGTTTTCTGAGGATAAGAAAAAACATCATAATTTTCGCCCTCACCTGCAAATATTTTATCGGCACAGACTGTCACAAAAACATCCTTTGCCTGAGCCATCATACGTTCAATGATTTTAAGTTCCTGTCTTGAAAAACTGTAAAACCCGTCAATAACCACAGTCTTGTTTTCAAAGAAGCTGTATTCACCCAGAATATCATAAAGTCTTTCAAGAGTATCAAAAGGGTCACTGAATCTGTTTTCAAGAAGTGCATTGTAACTCTCCAGAACAAGAGAAACTTCTTCAAGTTTCTGTTTGAGAGAACTGCTTTCAACCTTTTCTGAAAAATCAAGAGCGTTTCCCGGAGTCAGCGAATTCTGTTTGAACTCATCGCACAGAGAAATCATCTCTTTCACAAAGCCCTTTGACTTCACTCTGCGGGAGAAAAACTCTAATTTTTCTGCAACCTGATTTATCGCCATTGACATCAGAAGAATTTTTTCCCCGTTGTCAATAGTTTTAAGCTTTGCACTGCCGTATTCTTTTCTGACAGTTTCTGCAATGTGGCTGAAGCTCATAACAACTTCAACCCTGTTGCAGTCAACCGGACCTAATGTTTCAAGCATTGACCTTTCCGCCGTAAAAGAAAACTGTTCAGGTACAACAAGCAACAAATCCTCACATCCCTCTCTTGCGAGAGATGTAAGGACTTTATTTACATATTTTGTTTTGCCGGAACCTGCTTTTCCGTAAACGATATTAAGCATAAGAGTAATCCCGCCTTAATAATACCAAGAATAAATATTTTCAAATCTGTCGGTAACTGTTCCGAATTTCTGAACTTCAAGCTCGTTTGTGTACATTTCGATACCGCTCCTGAAACAGATAGGTGCAAATGGTGCTGCCACATCGAAATAGTCCACAAATCTCTGCGCAGTAATTTTCCCTTCAAGGAAAGAGTCATAGACAGACACAATTTTTGAGTTTGTATTTATACCGTAGGTTGCTCCTCCGTTATATGTAAAGAAAGAAGAAAGGCTCATATTCTTTGAAAGCTTTGTTTCGCCGATATAAAGTTCATATTCTCCTCTTGCCAGTCTGCCTACAAAAGAATCAAAGGGAACTTTTTCAACAACTGCATCTATACCCGCTGCTTTGAGTGATGTGGCAACATTTTCAGCAGCAGAAATTTTAAACGGATTGTCGTCGTTGACAATGATTCTCAATCTCATGATTTTTGCAAGCACATCTTCTCCTCTTGAATAACCTGCGCTTTCAAGAAGCTCCTTTGCCTCATTGAGAGATTCCGATTTGTCGGAAAGTTTCACGTTTTTAAGTTCGTTCCATTTGGGGAAGAAAGGTGTGTCTGCTACTTCACCGTAACCGAGAAATGATTCTTCCACAATTGTTTCCTTAGGAATAAGCAGAGAAATTGCCTGACGAACCTCTGTTTTTGAGAGATGTTCGTTATATGAGTTCATACCAAGGAACACAAGGTTTGTCATTGCTGTTTCCTTAACCTGAACATTTTTTCTTACGTATGAGCCGTTGCTCATATCCTGGAAATAATAAGAGACGTTTCCTGTTTCAACGCTTTCGGGACCGCTTGCAGTATCAAGCATATTGATAAGTCTTATTCTTCTCACTCTGGGCAGGTCGCCTGAATGCCATCTTTCATTCATAATAAGTGACTGACTGTTTTCGATTTTGTATTTACCGCTGCCGATAACCCTTTTGTCATCTTCATCCATAGGTTCCTTGACAATGGGGAAATCAAGACAGAGAGCTGCGAATTTATCGGGTTTTTCAAGAGTGAATGTGACGCTTCTGCCTGCTGCGGAAATCTCATCAAAATTTTCAAGTTGTTTTGAAAAATTGTCGCTTTCCTTTGCAAGATTGAATGAATATTCCACGTCACTTGCAAGAATTTCACTGCCGTCACTGAAAGTATAAGTTGAGTTCATATTGACGTTGACAGTGTTGCCTACAACTGAAATGCTTTTTGCAATAACATTTTCTGTGGTAAAATCTTCCTTGACTTTTACAAGACCTTCAAAAAGAAGTGTTGACAGAGCAAGGTTATACTGTGTTGTGGCAAGGTAAGGGTTGAATGAATCTGTGTTACATACGGGGAGTTTGAGCTGAGTTGAATCGTCAATCTGCTGAGATGCAGGTTTTACTTCACCCAAGTCCACAGAGCAAGATGAAAAAGCAGTCATAACAATAACCGCACACATAATAAGGCTCAGAATACGATATGCTTTTTTCATTTTCTCACTCCCTTTATTTTTAATAATTGATTCTCTTTATTTCATTTGCTTTACCCGTTGACGGGTCAACGTCAAGGATAATTCCGTTTATCATACATTCGCCGTTTGCCGCATTGAAGAAAGCGGGCATACCGTCAAAAAACTTTTTCATAATAATTTCTTTGTCTACACCCAGAACGGAATCTTTCACTCCGCACATACCCACATCTGTAATATACGCCGTACCGTAGGGCAAAATCTGCTCATCTGCCGTCTGCACGTGAGTATGAGTGCCGAAAACACAGGTAACCTTTCCGTCAAGGAAGAAACCCAGTGCACGTTTTTCACTTGTTGTTTCAGCGTGGAAATCAACAATTTTTATTTTGCAGTCTTTAATTTTTTCAAGAACTTTATCACACATTCTGAAAGGGTTGTCCGCTGCATCCATAGATGAAGTTCCCGAAAGATTTATAACGCCGATTTTCACTCGGCCTAAATCGGAAACAGAGTAGCCTCTGCCCGGATTATATTCATAATAATTCGCAGGTCTTACAATGTCAAGTCTTTCATCAAGGAAGTCATAAATTTCCTTTCTGCGGTAGACGTGATTGCCTGTAGTGATTATATCAATTCCGCTGTCAAAAAGATACTGTGCGGAAAAGGGTGTTATACCGTTACCTGCTGCGGAATTTTCACCGTTTGCAATACAAAAATCAATGTTTTCTTTTCTCTTTAAATCAGGTAAAACTTTTCTGATGTGTTCGCAACCGATATTACTTACAACATCGCCGAGAATAAGAATTTTCATATATTACTCCATTCTAAAAAGTGACCGCCGAAAGCATTTTCGGCGGTCTGAAAATAATTACTTTGCATAATCGACAGCACGGTTTTCTCTGATAATATTAACCTTAATCTGTCCGGGATATTCAAGTTCACTTTCAATTTTCTTAACAATTTCTCTTGCAACGATAGCCATTCCGTCGTCTGAGATAACCTCAGGTTTAACCATAATTCTGACTTCACGGCCTGCCTGGATTGCAAATGAACGTTCAACACCTTCAAATGAATTTGAAATTTCCTCAAGTTTTTCAAGACGTTTGATGTAGTTCTGAACATTTTCACGTCTTGCACCGGGTCTTGCTGCTGAAATAGCATCTGCTGCCTGAACAAGTGCTGCAACAACTGTTTTTGTTTCAATTTCGCCGTGGTGTGCTGCAATAGCGTGAACGATTGCATCGTTCTCTTTATACTTCTTAGCGAATTCAACACCAAGCTGAATGTGTGAGCCTTCCATTTCGTGGTCAAGAGCCTTACCGATATCGTGGAGAAGACCTGCACGTTTTGCCTGTTTTACGTCAGCGCCGATTTCTGCTGCCATAAGACCTGCAATGTAAGAAACTTCAAGAGCGTGGTTAAGAACATTCTGACCGTAACTTGTACGATATCTGAGTTTACCGAGAAGTTTAACAATTTCAGGATGAACGTTGTTTACACCTGCATCAACAAGTGCACGTTCACCTGTCTGTTTGATTGTTGTTTCAACTTCTCTGCGTGATTTTTCAAACATTTCCTCAATACGTGCGGGGTGAATACGTCCGTCTGTAATGAGTTTTTCAAGAGTGAGTCTTGCAACTTCACGTCTTACGGGGTCGAAGCTTGAAACTGTGATTGCTTCAGGTGTATCGTCAATAATGAGGTCAACACCTGTGATTGTTTCAAGAGTTCTGATGTTTCTGCCTTCACGGCCGATGATACGGCCTTTCATTTCATCACTGGGAAGAGCAACAACGCTTACAGTTGCTTCTGCTGCGTGGTCAGCTGCACAACGCTGGATTGCAGTTGCAACAACTTCTCTTGCCATAGTATCCTGCTCATCTTTGAGCTTCTGCTCGAATTCCATTATCTTAAGGGATTTTTCTCTTGTGAGCTCATCATCAAGAGCTTTAAGCAAATAGTCTTTTGCCTGTTCCTTAGTATAACCGGAAATTTTCTCGAGCATTTCAAACTGACTTCTCTTGATGCTATCTATTTCGACTAATCTGTCATCTGCATCTTTCAGCTTCTGATTGAGTATTTCGTCTTTCTTTTCGAGAGAATCTGTCTTTTTATCGAGAGATTCCTCTTTCTGAATGAGTCTGCGTTCCTGACGCTGAACTTCAGCGCGTCTTTCACGGAGTTCTTTTTCCGTTTCTGTTCTCTGCTTGTGTATTTCGTCTTTAGCCTCTAAGATAGCCTCTTTCTTTTTAGTTTCAGCCTCTGTGAGAGCCTCGTTGACAATACGGGCAGCTTCTTTGTTTGCAGAGCCGATTGTAGCCTCTGCAACCTTTTTTCTATGTAAACCGCCGATGATATAACCCACCACACCAAAAACAACTGCAGCGGCAACGGCAATAATTACCCAAACGATTGTATCCAAAATAGATCAGCACCTCCTTCTTGTTAAACTTGTAAAATCATATTCATCAAAAGAATCAGAATAAAACACTATATGATGTACTTATACTTACAGATATACACCATCTATGATATTTTATACTTATATACACTTCTTGTCAAGTGCAATTGGAAAAATATTGCATTATTTATGAATATTTATTAAGAAAAAAATCAGGGCAGTATAAAAATACTGCCCTGAACCTTATTTTGCCAATGAATAATGTCTGATGTTTACAGAGATAAGCTTATCGTAGTCTGAGATATGGATGAATGAACCGTCTTCCATAGGATAAACTGTAAGACCTTCTGCTTCGTGGTCGCGTCCGCTTACTGTTCTTTCAAAAAGGTTTTTCACTTCGCCTGTTTTCACATCAACTGTCTGAACAATTTCAGTTGCAGAATTCTTCACATCATAAGACATATAAAGAAGTCCGTTATAATATTCTGCACCCTGGATTCTGTCAACAGGTTCTGAAAGCATAATTTTATGTGAGAACGACATATCTTCAAGGTTATATGCAAGAATACAGTCTGTCTCGTGGAAAGGTGATGTGTAGAGATAGCCGTTGTCAGCATCTACTGCACAGTAGGGAATACCGTCGTCAAGGTATTCTGTACCCAAATCATAGTATTCACCTGTGTACTCAAGTGTTTCAGCATCGTAAATCAGAATAAGGTTATATGTATCTGTTTCGTCCTCAGTTGCAGCATAGATTTTGCCGTCATAGTAGCTGATTCCACCGATGTGGTCACTATTATATTTTTCTTTGATTTCTTTCGGAATTGCAAAATGATTGTAAATAACTTTATCAAAACCGTCAACTGTCCATTTTGCCATGCCTACAAGGTCAAGAGCTGCAATTGAACCTGCGGTGTAATAATATTCACCGTCAGTTGTGATACCCTGACTCATAAGAAGTGCCTCATCAAGAGTGAACTTATCTGTTTTTACAAGTTCTGCATTAGGTGAACAAGTGATGTCACCACCGTTGATAAGACCTGAAAGAAGAATAATAAATGCGCTAAAAAGTGCCCAACCGGGATAGAGAATTGATTTGATAATTTTTACAATGAACATTGCTTTACCTCCAATTTGTCTGAGATATTTTCAGTATAACATTTAAACTACAATATTGCAATAAAATTTTTCGGCTCACCTTTTTCAAGGAGAGCCGATAGGTTAGTGTGAAAATTTTATTCTGCTTTTTTGTCGTCAATCACAAGTTCTTTCAGGCTTGTTGCAAGACCTGCAAGTGACTGGATTTCTGAGGGAATGATAATTTTCGTTGCTTTGCCGTCAGCAGCTTTTTCAAATGCTTCAAGGCTCTTGATTGCAATATATCCTTCACCGGGATTTGACTTGTTGATAAGTTCAATTGCCTGAGCATAAGCCTGCTGAACCTTGAGGATAGCCTCAGCTTCACCCTCTGCCTCACGGATTTTAGCTTCCTTTACAGCCTCAGCATTGAGGATTGCAGCCTCTTTCTTTGCTTCTGCTTCAAGGATTTCTGAATCCTTAACACCTTGTGCTACAAGAACACGGCTTGCCTTATCACCTTCGGCACGGAGAATTGCTTCACGTCTTTCACGTTCTGCTTTCATCTGTTTTTCCATAGCTTCCTGAATTTCTCTGGGAGGAAGAATGTTTTTAAGCTCAACACGGTTAACCTTAATACCCCATGCATCTGTCGCCTCATCAAGGATACCTCTGATTTTTGCATTGATAGTATCACGTGATGTAAGAGTATGGTCAAGCTCAAGTTCACCGATAATGTTTCTCAGAGTAGTTGCAGTAAGGTTTTCGATAGCAGAAAGAGGTCTTTCCACACCGTATGTGTAAAGTTTGGGGTCTGTAATCTGATAGAAAACAACAGTGTCAATCTGCATTGTTACGTTATCCTTTGTGATAACGGGCTGAGGCGGGAAATCCACAACCTGTTCTTTGAGAGAAACGATTTTTGCCACTCTCTCAATAAAAGGAATTTTGATGTGAAGACCTGTCTGCCAGGTGTCACGGTAAGCACCAAGTCTTTCAACAACATAAGCCTTTGACTGAGGAACAATTTTAATATTAAGAATTACAATAACAAGAATAAGAACTGCTAAACCGATAAAGAACCAAATCATTACTTTCATCCTTTCTTATACATTTGTCTGAACTTTAATTTTTTCTACAATTACTTTTACGCCTTCGATTTTTTTGACGACCACTATTTCGTCAGGCTCAATGACACTGTCATCCCCGCTGCGTGCCGTCCATTCGATACCGCCGATTTTAACCTGACCACGACCTGCACGGTTGTCGATTGTTTCAGTCACAATCGCCTCTTTACCGATGAATCTGTCAGCGTTAGTAGGTACTGCCTTTTTTTCGATTGCCTTTTTTACATAAGGTCTTGTAAGAGCAAGAACAATAAGTGACACAGCAACAAAAATTATGCTCTGCCATATTTCATTTGCTCCCGCAAGGTTTGCAATCACAGCCGCCAGCGACCCCACAGCAAACCAGATGGTAACAAGTTGGACGGTTACCGCCTCAACTATTATGAGAATAACAGTCAGTGCTGCCCAAAAGTAAATCATTTCCGGCACCTCCTTTATGACTGTAATATTATTTTATCACAATAATTTTTCTTTTTCAATATATTCCGATATAAATATTTGTTGCATATTTGCTCAAAATTTTCCCTATACTTTTTATAGTATTTACTTTTTAAAAGGAGAGAAAAACAATGTGCGGAATTGTAGGATATAACGGAAATCCCGGTGCAGTAAACATACTTCTCAGCGGTTTAAAAAAATTGGAATACCGGGGTTATGACTCAGCAGGAATTGCACTGATGAGAGGTGAAAATTTATCTGTTTTCAAAAGCCCGGGAAAGCTGGAAAATCTGACAGAAAAAGTTAAAAATGTTTACCCTGATGCATCTGTAGGAATAGGTCACACAAGGTGGGCAACTCACGGAAAACCTGATAAAACAAACGCTCATCCCCATACTGCTGAAAACGGTATGTTCACCGTAGTCCACAACGGAATCATCGAAAACCATAACATTATCAGAAATGCACTTGAAGAAAAAGGATTTAACTTTGTTTCAGAAACAGACACCGAGGTTATACCTCAACTGCTTTCTTACCACTATGACGGTAACGTTCTTGAAGCAATGCGTAAAACCTTTTCAAGCCTTGACGGGTCATTTGCAGTGGCACTTCTGTGCAAGGACACTCCTGAATTTGTTTACGCTGCAAAAAAAGACAGTCCTCTTGCAGTAGGCAGAGGCGAAAACGAGAACTTAATTGCCTCTGATATTGCTGCTTTTTCGGAATACGGTAAAGATGCAGTTTTTCTTGAAGACGGAGAATTTGCACAGATAGGAAAAAATGAAATCACTTTTTACGATTCAGACCTGAATGTTATCAATAAAACTTTTGAAAAAATCAGTCTGAATTCTGATGAGCATTCAAAAGGCAACTTTCCACATTTTATGCTGAAAGAAATCTATGAACAACCTGAAAAAATCAGAAATCTTGTAAAGCAGAAAATAAAAAACGGTAAAATTTTTATTGACGAGCTTGCAGGTCTGTCCATTGAACTTTCCAAGGCTGAAAAATTTTATATAGTCGCCTGCGGTTCTGCATACCACGCAGGTCTGGCAGGGAAAATTGCAATTGAAGAAATCTGCAGAATTCCTGCAGAAGTATGTGTTGCATCTGAGTTCCGTTACAGGAATCCGCCCTTGAACGAAAAGACTCCCGTTATTATTATTTCCCAAAGTGGTGAAACAGCCGACTCTGTCGCGGCGCTCCGACTTGCCAACAGCCGCGGTGCTACGGTAATCGGCATTGTAAATGTACTTCCGTCAACAATCGCAAACGAAAGTGACGTGTGCATTGGGGTAAAAGCGGGACGTGAGGTTGCCGTTGCCACAACAAAAGGCTATACAACTCAGGTTACTGCTCTTTATCTTCTTGCACTTCACATTGCAGACCTGAGAAAAACAATAAGTGACAGTGAAATTGAATTTTTCGTAAAAGAACTTGAACTTATTCCCGATAAAATTTCAGCTATTCTTTCAGACACAACCTGTATCCAAAAAATTGCCGATAAATATACTAATAAGGACAATATATTTTTCATCGGCAGAAACACCGACTACGCCTGTGCTGCAGAAGGTTCTCTCAAACTAAAGGAAATAAGCTACATCAACTGTTCGGCACTACCTGCAGGTGAACTGAAACACGGTACTATTGCACTTATTGAAAAAGGCACACCTGTTTTTGCAGTCTGCGGGAATGAAAGACTTTTCAAAAAAACTCTTTCAAACATTGAGGAAGTTGTGTCACGAGGTGCAGAAGTCATCTGTATATGCAAAGAAAACAGTATAAAAAAATATTCTTCGATTGAAATTCCAAACTGCACAGACCTATTTTTACCTCTCGTAGAGATAATACCCTTACAGTTTCTTGCATATTTTATTGCAAGAAATAAAGGCTGCAACATTGATATGCCGAAAAACCTTGCCAAATCGGTAACAGTAGAATAATTTCAACGAAAAATCCCCTCAGCCTTTTTGCCTTACGACAAAAAGGCAGCTCCCCTTGCATTTTCAAGGGGAGCCTATTGTTAAAATTAATTTATCAATTTTTTCCAAGCCCAACATAATGACAGTCGTGATATTTTTAACCATTAAAATAAACTCCGCCTGCAATAACCTCATCTTTTCTGAGAGCAAGCATCTGGGAAACTGTAACAAGCTGATAACCTTTTTCAATCAGAGCAGGTATTACTCTTTCCATCGCATCAACAGTTGTGGGGTGTATATCGTGACACAGCACCATAAGTCCGTCCTTTGCATTAGTCATAATCGTGTTATAAACTGCATCTGCATTTTTCGTTTTCCAGTCAAAGGTATCAAATGACCAGGTTATAACTGCTTCATTACAGGTGTATGCACAATATTTTACCGTGTTGTTGTACGCACCGTAAGGAGGACGGATAAGTTTCGGATAAACTCCCGTAACTTCAAAAATTTCGTTGTGAGTTTTCACAATCTGATTTTTCGTTTTTTCAAAGCTGAGAAGAGTAAGGTCGGGATGTGACCAGCTGTGAGATGCAATTTCATGTCCCTCATTCACAATTCTTTGTGCAGTAAGCTTATGACTCTCAAGATTTTTTCCCACAACAAAAAATGTGCCTTTTCCCCCGTGCTTTTTGAAAGCATTGAGAAGTCTCGGCGTATGAACGCTGGGTCCGTCATCAAAGGTCAGAGCAATCATAGGTTTATCGGGGTCTATACCCTCAACATCAACATCTGAAAAATCTATAGTCACACGCTCCTCTGTTACAGGAACGGTTGTTGCAGGTCTTCTTGTAGTTGTAACCTTTTTGGTAGTTGTAGGTTTCTTCGTGGTTGTAACTTTTTTCGTTGTTCTTTCTTTTTCAGTTGTAGTTTCCTCTGTTGTAGGCTCTTGAGTTGTTGTTTCAGCCTCAGTGGTTGTTTCCTTTTCTGTATGGATTTCAGTTGTTTCTTCCGTCACAGTTTCCGTAGGTTTTTCTGGTTTATCCGAAACACATCCGCCCAGACACAGAAAAGCAATATTAAACGCGAGAAACATCGCAATAATTTTTTTCATCAGTATTCTCCAACTTTTTACAATATTTGCAGAACACTATATTATCATCTGACTGTGAATTTTTCAACAACAAAATGTGAACAAATATGTTACAAAATCTCCCCTGTTGGGGAGATTTCTTTTTTTGAAAAAGTCACGATGCTTTTTCGGCTTTCATCAACATTTTCACTTCATCTGCAGCAGCCATCATATTTTCCGCAAAAATTGCATATCCCTCTCTTGGTGTACCTACAAACACGTGGGTTATTGCGCCGACAAACATACCGTTTTGTATAAGCGGCGTTCCGCTCATCCCCTGAACTATACCACCTGTGATTTCAAGCAGTCTTTCATCGGTTATTTTAACTGTCATATTCTTCTGTCCTGATTCTTTGTCGATGATTTTGGTTATTTCCACGTCGTAATACTGTTTTCCGTTTTCATCAACCGTACACAGAATCTGTGCTTTACCTGTTTTTACTTCACCTGATGTAGCCACCGGCAAAATTTCTCCATTGACATTGTAACTGTCAAGTTTTCCGTAAACACCACGTTCAGTATTCATATACAGCTTACCGATTTCCGACCCTGTGAAAGCACCTGAAAGTTCTCCGGCTTCCGTTTTTGTTCCTTTTGAACATCCGAGTATTCTTGCACCCACTGCCACACCCTGACTCAGAGGCAGGGTTATACCTGTGTCAACATCGCAAATAGCGTGTCCGAGAGATGCAAAAATTCCCGTTTCTCTGTCGTAGAATGTCATCGTGCCAATACCTGCCGTACTGTCACGCACCCATAACCCCGCTTTAAAATCTCCGCTTGTTTTTTCTTTCACTGTTTTAAGGGGGAGTGTCAGAAGTTTTCCGTTTCTTTCAACTGTAATTTTTATTTCTTTTCCTTTGCTTCTCTTACAAATCTCTGAAACTTCTCTGTTTGAATTCACTTTTCTTCCTTCAATTTCCTTAATGATATCGCCTGATTTTATCCCCGCTTTTCTGCCGGGATTTTCTTTTCCCTTTTCAGTTTCGATATCCTCTGCCGAAATCACCAACACTCCGCTTGAATAAATTTTAATTCCGAAAACTTCTCCGCTCAATGTGACATAACGTCTGTTGCCTGCGGCAACCTTTGTTTTTCTGAGCGGTATAATTTTAAAGAGGCTGACGTTTACTTCACGAATTTCCACAGCATCTTCTGCCGTAGCGTTCCCTGAGGTTTCTACGCTCTCTGTGGGGGTGAACTGAAAAACCTTTGAGGAGTTCAGTTCCCTTTCTTTCACGGTTGTTATCACATCAGGTATTGCAATATGTGCATAACCTGCAAGTAAAAACACAACCGTAGAGAACATCATAAAACATAAACTCAGGAGCCTGACAAATCTCTGCATCCCGACCAGAACCTTTCCCTTTGCATTGAGGGTAGCATCAGAAAACATCTTGCCGCTGCAAATATAATTTGTGCAGATTAAAAGAAAATATTATTGCAAAAATTTTTCAAAACATCTTCATCTTTTTAATAATATATGATACAATTATTTAAATCAAAAAGGAGGTTTTTCCTATGCCCCAAATCAGATGGTTAACAGGTGCAGATGATATTTCTCTTGCTTTACAGTTGAGAAAAGAAGTTTTCTGCAAAGAACAGAACATAAAAGAGGAAACAGAATTTGATAACCTTGATTCTGTATCATCCCATCTCCTGATACTTGAAAACTCCTTTCCTGCAGGTACGGGAAGAATAACAAAAACCGATGAAAAAACCGTTCACTTCGGTCACATAGCAATAAGCGAAAGTTACCGCAAAAAAGGTCTCGGTAAAATTTTAATAGAAGAAATGATTAAAAAAGCCAAAGAGTCAGGTGCAGAAAAAATCACAATCAATGCGCAGACTCACGCTGTGCCTTTCTATGAAAAACAGGGTTTTGCCGTAAACGGAATCGAAAGAAATAACGGAGAATTTTCCTTTGTACCCATGGTTTACGATCTGATTTTTGATGACTGTAAATGGTACGGATTCTCCGAGGGTACAGAAGCTGCTTTTGTCAGAAAAACGTTCAATACAGAAAACATTAAAGATGCGAAAGTACAGTTTGTTACTCTCGGCTTCTGTGAGCCTTATTTCAACGGCAGAAAATTAACTGAAGACAAATTCATTCCTGCCTGGACAAACTATGAAAAGCGAGATTTGTCTGTTGCAAGTTATCCCATTTACGACACAATGACACACAGGTGTTACTTCCTTGAATATGACATTTCTGATTTAATCGAAAACGGCAAAAATGTTTTCTCACTCCATATCGGTAACGGATGGTACGGTCAGCACGAACAGAAAGCAGAGAATATGCCGCCTTACGGTCAGATAAAATACTGCTTTAAAATCACGCTGACAGACGAAAGTGGGAACGAAAAAGTTATTGTTTCTGACGGCAGTGAAAAATATAAATCAAGCCACATCACAAGAGCAAGTCTTTACCTCAACGAAACAGTTGACGGAAGACTTTACGATGAAAATGTTTTTGAAAAAGATTTCGACGATTCTGAATGGCTTACTCCTGTGGAAAACAAAAAGCCTGTCACTGTTCTTGAAAAACAATATTTTGCAGGAGACATTGTAAAATACTCACTTACTCCTACACTTCTTTTTGAAAAAGACGGCAGAAAGATGTACGATATCGGCAAGAATGTTTCAGGTCTGGGAATAATAAAATTCTGCGAAAATGCAGAAGAAGGCGACACAGCAACAGTAAAATACTGCGAAATTTTAGATGAAAACAACGAAATGTATCTCCGTACAACAGGCGGTGACTGGCGTCTTCAGTGCGACAAATTTATAAACGGCAGAAACAACTGTCCCATGACAACAACATTCACCTGGCGTGCAGGCAGAATAGTTGAAATTGAGGGAAATGCAGAGCTTATCAGGTTTGACGTTGTGAATTCCGATGTCCCTTTAACTGCAGAGTTTTCGTCAAACAACGAAACTCTCAACTGGCTTTTTGAGGCCTTTGCTTCCACACAGAGCAACAACATCCACTCATTTGTGCCATCTGACTGTCCACACAGAGAAAGACTTGGTTACACAGGTGACGG
>JAZRQI010000205.1:0-3162 GCA_045649705.1 Acutalibacteraceae bacterium | reverse complement strand
CCTTTTTCCTCACAGGGCAACAACATACTGACACAAAGTCCTACAATGTTTGTACTTCCTGCAAGTTTGAACACTCCTGTTGACATCAGCACAGTTAAAGCCATACAAAAAGCAGATATCAACAGTATTTTTTTATTTTCTGCAAATTTCACGGAATACTCCTCCATACTTTGATGGTAAAATATATTCCTCTTATAAAATTTTATGACACAAGGCTCATAATATCTTCGGGACTGATATCAGGCTGCAAAGCACAGTTGATTGCCATTCCCACCAGCTTTGATGCGCGTTCAATAAGCAAATCAATTTCTTTCGGCGTCACCATCATCTGTTCGCTTTCAGGCAGAACAGAATAAGATGTTGATTTTTCTTTATCAATTAAATCGTGGGCAAGAGTAGCACCGTCAACAACTGTAGGAACTCCGATACTGATTACCTTTACTCCGAGAGTCGTTTCGTCAAGTCTTTTTCTCTGATTGCCCACACCTGAGCCTGGACTGATGCCAGTATCTGACATCTGAACGGTAGAACCGAGACGTGAAAGGTTTCTCGATGCAAGAGCATCAACTGTAATTACAGCAGACGGCTTTATCCTGTCTACAATACCTCTGACTATTTCCCCTGTTTCTATGCCTGTCTGACCCAGCACACCCGGTGACAGACTTGCAACGGAACGCATATTTTCAAAGCCGATAGATTTTTTCAGTTCATCTGAAATGTGCCTTGTTGCGAGAATATACCCTGCACTTTTAGGACCGAGAGCATCAGGTGTTATGGAAATATTACCTAAGCCAACCACAAGAACTGCTCCGTTTACAGGTAACATACTTTTTATTTCCTCTGAGAGTATTTCAAGTCTGCCGTCAAAGATTTCTGCATCTGTTGAAAAAGGCGGAACTTCTGCAGTTACATAATTGCCTATAGGTTTTGAAAGTCTTCGGGCTGCCGTGTCATCGGTGATTTCTATACGCGTTATTTTAACTTGGTCTTTGACTTCAGTTTCGGAGATGACTCCTTTCAGCCTTTCTGAGCCTATTAGTTCCTGTCTTTCCAGGGCTAAATCAGTACGGAAATTCATATTTTTCCTCCTCAAACATATTTCAGCTATATTATTGGAGTTTTTTTGCGAAAAAAATCATTTTTTTTCAGAATTTACTTGCATTTTTTTGAAATTAGTGGTATCATATTTACCTGTGTAGACAAACAATAAGGAGGTGCAACTGTAATGCCGAATATTAAATCTGCAAAGAAACGTGTTATCGTAACAAAAACTAAGACAGCTCGTAACAAAGCAAGAAACACAGCTCTCAAAACAGCTATCAAAAAGGCTAACGCTGCTATCGAGGCTAACGCTGCTGATAAAGATATTCTTGTTAAAGCTGCAATCAAAAAGATTGACCAGGCTGAAGTTAAAGGTATCATTCACAAGAATAATGCTGCAAGAAAGAAATCAGCTCTCGCAAAAAAACTTAACGGCTAATTAAAGCATTTAAAAAGGCTACCTTTTCAGGTAGCCTTTTGCTTTTCAGACTGTCGATAAATCCGCATAAGCATATATGTAGATATTTATTGATATAAAAAATTTACGAACATATATAAGTTAACGACAACAGAAAAGTGGGTGATACATCGAATATCACCCACTTTTTGCATATATTTGCCATTTTTTCACCCTCTCGAAGTACCCTTGTACATCTTCGGGGTTCAAAAATGTCATTCTGCAGATTTCTCAACAATCTGACTCCCTGTAAGATATTTAATTGCCTCAATATATCCGTCGAAGCCGAGACCGATAAAGGATTTTTCCGCATAGTAGGAAACATAGGAAAGTTTTCTGAAAGGTTCTCTTTCATTCACATCTGAAATATGCACTTCGCATGTTCTGATTCCTACAGCTTTCAGTGCATCCAGAATCGCAACTGAAGTATGAGTGTATGCGGCAGGGTTGATTACAATACCGTCAAAGTTCTTGTAGGCCTGTTGGATTTTTGTGACGATATCTCCCTCGTAATTTGACTGATAGAGTTCAACCTCAATGTTGTTTTCATTTGCAAAGGTTTCTATCATATGGCATAAATCTTTGTACGTTTTATTTCCGTAGATATCAGGCTCACGAATACCCAGCATATTAAGATTGGGACCGTTAATGACTAAAATACGCATTTTTCTGTCTCCCTTAAAGTAATTTGTGCATCATCATTTGTTTTTACGGTAAAGTCAGAAATCTCTTTATAAATGGGATATCTTGTTTCACACATCTGTTTCAGTTTCTCATTACTTGAAGAAAGAGGTCTGCCGTCAGTTGCAAGTGATTCTATATCTCTTTCAAGGAAAATTACAACTGCATTCTGTCTGAGTGCATCCCTGTTTTCCTTTTTAAGAACTGCACCACCACCTGTGGCAATTACAAGTCCCATCTTCTTTCCCGCTTCTTTTACACATTCACTTTCAACTTCTCTGAAATAATCCTCACCAATTTCTTTGAAAATTTCAGGAATTGCTCTGCCTGTTTTCTCTGCTATCATTTCATCGGTATCGAGAAATTCTCTGTTCAGCTTTTCGGCTAACATTTTACCTATAGTCGATTTACCACTTCCCGGCATACCCACAAGGACAATATTTTTTCTCTCTTTCAGGAGAGATTCATAAACGCTGTCAATTTTTTCTTCGGGGATTTCTTCACCGAGAAACTGTTCAGTAGATTTTACTGCCTGTGCTACAAGCATTGTGAGTCCGTTTGAAGAATTGATTCCAAGTTTCTCAGCATCAAGAACAAGAGTTGTTTTAAGCGGATTGTAAATCAAATCAAGTACAGCTGTGCATTTTGTAAACTTTGACAGTTCAATAAGTCTTTCTCCGTTATTTGGGTACATTCCCACAGGAGTTGTGTTGACAATTATATCAGCATCGTAGTGACGGGAGATATTTTCATAGTTATTCTCCCCTGTCCTTGAAACAACAACAATTTCTTTTGCTCCCTCATCACGACACACAATCTGCACCGTAAGTGATGCTCCACCCCTGCCGAGAACGAGAACTTTCTTATTTTTAAAATCAGCCTTTGCCTTTTTTGCCATATAAAGAAAACCGAAATAGTCAGTGTTATCACCGTAAAGCGTACCGTCTTCACGTCTTATACAGGTATTGACACTGCCTATTTTT
>JAZRQI010000204.1:0-4855 GCA_045649705.1 Acutalibacteraceae bacterium | reverse complement strand
TCTTTCCTCAGGTGCTGTAAAAGAAATCGGCCCTGCGACTGCAACAAAAATCATCGATGCTTTCGGTGAAAACACTTTTGACGTGCTTGAAAATGACCCTGACAGACTTTCCACAATAAAAGGCATTTCCAAAGCCAAGGCGGTAAGAATTTCCCGTGCATTCAAAGACCAGTTCGCAATACGCGAAATTATGATTCGACTTGAACATTACGGAATGTCACCCACAGAATGTCTTCACGCTTTCAAAGTTTTCGGAAACAAAACCATTGAAATTATCGAAGACAACCCTTATCTTCTTTGTGACGAAAGAATCGGTATGGGTTTTGAAAGAGCAGATGCCATTGCAAACAATCTCGTCCTGTCTCCCAACGAAGATTTCAGGATCAGGGCAGGTATTGTATATATAGTAAAACACAATCACTCCAACGGACACACTTGCATTCCCAGAGCAAAGGTTATTGAATCAGCTTCTATGTTTCTGGAAATTTCTCCACAGAAAGCAAGTGAACAAATCGATATTGTCCTTGAAAACAAACAGCTTGTTGAATATGAGTTTAACGATACGGATTTCCTTTTTCTCCCTCATATTTTTGCAGCAGAAAAGAAAATCTGCGACAGAATAAAACTTATGGTTCAGTTTCCTCCTGCAGGTCACAAAACACTTGCAGATGATATCAGAAAAATCCAGGAAGACCATAACATTTCTTATGAGGAAAAACAGCTTCAGGCTATAACCACCGCTATTGAAAAAGGTATTCTTATCCTTACAGGCGGCCCCGGTACAGGTAAAACAACAACAATCAACGGTATTATAGAACTTTTTGAAAGTCAGGGACTGAAAACTGCCCTCTGCGCTCCCACTGGCAGAGCTGCAAAGAGAATGTCTGAGGTTACAGGCAAGGAAGCCAAAACAATCCACAGACTCCTTGAAGTAGAATTTGACTCTGACGACAAACAGACTTTTGCACGTAACATTAGAAACCCCCTGACGGTACAGGCAATTATCATTGACGAGCTTTCAATGGTTGACGTGTGCCTTTTTGCAGCACTCCTTGATGCACTGCCTCTCGGTTGCAGAATAGTTATGGTTGGTGACTCAAATCAGTTGCCGCCCGTAGGTTCAGGAAATGTTCTTCACGACCTTATCAACTCAGGTCTTTTACCGACGGTTGAACTGACGGAAGTTTTCCGTCAGGCTATGGAAAGTCTTATTGTCCGTAACGCTCACAGAATTGTAAAAGGTGAGAAAATAGATACAGCCAACAAAAGCAGCGACTTCTTCTTTATGCCGCGAACTGTGGCCACCTCTGTGGCACAGACGGCAAGTGACCTGCTGACAACACGTCTACCGAAGGCTTACGGGTATTCACCCCTTGACGATATACAGATTCTCTGCCCCTCAAGGAAAGGTGAAACAGGAACTGTAAACATCAACAGACTTATTCAGGCTAATATAAATCCCCCGTCACCTGATAAAAAAGAAGTCAACACTCAGGGAAGAATTTTCCGTGAGGGTGACAAGGTGATGCAGATTAAAAACAACTACGACATTGTATGGAATAAAAAAGGTGAAAGCGGTACGGGAATTTTCAACGGCGACATCGGTATTCTTGAAAAAATCGACCTGAAATCAGGTATGATGAAAATTGTCTTTGACGACAAGGTTACAGAATACCCTCTTGAGAGTTTTTCTGAACTTGAACTTGCATATGCAGTAACAGTTCACAAAAGTCAGGGTAACGAGTTTGATGCGGTAATTATGCCTCTTATCGGACTCCCACCCCAGCTTGCTTACAGAAACCTGCTTTACACTGCCGTAACAAGGGCTAAGAAACATATGATAATTGTAGGGAGTCAGCATGAACTTGAAAATATGATTGCAAACAACAAAAAATCCCGCAGATATTCTGCATTGAAAGCGATGCTTCAGGAATGAAAAAGGTAAGAAAAAACGCTCTTGCAACAGATATCTTTCACCGTCTTCTTTTCACAAACAGATGCAGACTCTGTATGAAGGTTATTCCCCTTGCTGACACACTTTGTGAAGACTGTAAAATCGAAAAATTACCCGTACCTGAAAGTTTCTTCGCTTCAAAAACTTATCCTCAGAAATCCTTTGACAATCTTACTTCACCTTTTTATTATGACTCCGTTATCAGAAAAGGAGTACATAACCTGAAATATCACGGTTACAGTAAATGCGGTGAATTTTTAGCAATGGAAATGGCAGAGGTTATTGAGCGCGATTTTGCAAACGAAGAACCTGATTTCATAACCTGTGTTCCTATGTCAAAGAAAAGGAAACGAGAAAAAGGCTTCAACCAATGCGAAAGCCTCATTAAGCATATAAGTAAAGTTTACGGATACAACCCCGTTCCCAATCTTCTTATAAAAACAAAACATACGCCTACTCAGGTTAACTTAAAATACGAGGAACGAATCAAAAACCTGAAAGGTGCTTTTGAAGTAAATAAAAAATACGACATCAAAGGCAAAACAATTCTTATTTGCGATGATGTTATAACTACAGGCAGTACACTGAACGAATGCTCACGAACTCTGAAAAAAGCAGGTGCAGAACGTGTCATTTGTGTAACTGCCGCAATAAACAACAACGATACCTGAAAGGAGGTCGGAAAGAATGCTTGGTACTAACATAGGAATTGACCTTGGTACAACTTCAACAGTAATTTACGTTCAGGGCAAAGGTATCCTGATTTCAGAACCGTCTGCAATAGCCTATGATACAGATACAGGCGACGTAATTGCAGTAGGTCAGAGAGCCTACGAAATGTATGAGAAAACACCTGACTGCATAACTGTTGTAAAACCTCTTGAAGACGGTGTTGTTTCCGATTTCACAGCGACACAACAGATGCTCAGCTGGTATCTCCACAAGGTTGCAGGATACAAATTTTTCAAGCCAAACATTGTTGTGTGTATGCCCTCAGGCGTTACAGACCTTGAAAAGAGAACTCTTCTCGATATTGCCACACTTTCGGGAGCAGGCAGAGCTTGTCTTATTGAAGAGCCTCTTGCTGCCGCAGTAGGTGCAGGTATCAGAGTCAATAACCCCTCAGGCACTCTCCTCGTAGATATAGGCGGTGGCACTACAGATATTGCCGTAATCACCATGGGGAGTATTGCTGTTTCAGATTCCGTAAAAGGTGCAGGTAACGGCTTTGACAGAGCAATAAAAAATTATCTTAAAAGAGAGCGCAACATAATAGTCGGTCTGAAAACTGCAGAAAGAATCAAAAAACAGATTGCCTGTGCAAGATTCAGACAGGACGAAATTACAATCCTTTCAAAAGGTAAGGACTATATCACAAGTCTTCCCACTCATTTTGAGATTTCCTCTGCTGAGGTTTTCCTGGCAATGAGAGAGGGACTCGAAAACATTCTTGACGGTATTTACAGTGTTATGGAAAGAACTTCTCCCGACCTTGTTTCCGACATTATGAAAAACGGTATTTACATCACAGGCGGCGGTGCCCTGATTCTCGGAATTGACGAGATGATTGAGCAGAGAACAGGTATCAGAACTTTTATTGCTGATGACCCCTTAAACTGTGTTGCAAAAGGCACGGGAATGGCACTTAAAGATATAAATATTCTCCAGAATAACGGATACATCTTCAAAACCCGTGAGCAGGTCAAGGGTTACAGTGAAGACAGTTCAACATAGGAGGTCAGATATTATGGAAATGAATGCCTGGAATTTAGGAATTGAACCCGGCGGACTTACAAACAAAACTGAAATCAAGCTTCTTATCTGCTACCTTTTAAAGAGCCTTGATGCTCCCCTTTCAAAGTTGCAGATGAGTGACATTATTCAGGGTGAGGGCCTCGCAAACTATTTTGAACTGATACAGGCTCTTGACGAACTTATCAGGGACGACAATGTCCGTATGAATCTTGAAGGCACTGATGAAATTCTCACAATTACAGAGAAAGGCATTGATGCCGTAAAGAATCTTGAAATGGACTTTCTCCCCAGAAGTGTTAAAGAAAAGGCAGTAAACACTGCAATACGTCTGCAGACCCTTGCAAAAAGAGAAAAAGAAAATAAAATTGAAGTTGAAAAGCTTGAAAACGGCTTTAATGTAACTTTCTTTTTCGGTGACGAAAAGAATCAGTTGATGAAACTGACGATTTACGTTGCAGATGAAATTCAGGTGGAAACAGTCAGGAAGAATTTCCTTGACGACCCGATAAAACTTTATTCAGAGATTATCACATCTCTGACAGTATAAAAAAGGAGTGTTTTCAAAATGGCAAAATATACTATCGGTCTTGACTACGGTACTCTCTCAGGCAGAGCACTTATCGTAAACGCTGAAACTGGTGAAGAACTTGCAAGTTCAGTTTATGATTATCCTCACGCAGTAATGGACGAATATCTTCCCTCAGGCAAAAAGCTTGGTAACGACTGGGCGCTTCAGCATCCTCAGGACTACCTTGATGTAATTTACAATACAATTCCCGATGTTCTCAAAAAATCAGGCGTAAACAAAGAAGACGTTATCGGTATGGGTATCGATTTCACCGCTTGTACAATCCTTCCTGTTACAGAGGACGGCACACCTCTCTGTTTCCTTGATGAATACAAGGATGAACCTCACGCTTACGTAAAACTCTGGAAGCATCACGCTGCCCAGAAACACGCAAACAAACTCAACGAAATTGCTGAAGCAAGAAACGAACAGTGGCTTAAAAACTACGGCGGTAAAATTTCATCAGAATGGGCAATTCCGAAAATCTGGCAGATTCTTGAAGAAAAACCTGAAATCTACGACAGAATGGACAGCTTCGTAGAAGCAGTTGACTGGGTTGTAAGAATGCTTACAGGCAA
>JAZRQI010000203.1:0-3232 GCA_045649705.1 Acutalibacteraceae bacterium | reverse complement strand
TTTCTCTATTGACACAGGTGTTGAAGTTTCTTTAATTTGGGCAAGTTTTTCAATAAATTCAGGAGTTGTACCGCAACAACCGCCTATGCCGTGAACACCCATATCTACAAACTTTTTCACAAGGGTCGCGAATTCGTCAGCACCTACGTCAAAAACAGTTTTACCGTTTTCTTCCCTGGGTAGACCTGCATTTGGGCATACAAAAACAGGTGTCGAAGAAAATCTGCAGAGTTTTTCAACAATTGGTATCATTTGCTGCGGACCTAAACTGCAGTTGATACCGACAGCATCAACACCCAATCCTTCAAGTATTGCCACCATAGTTTCGGCGTCTGTACCGCTGAGAAGACGTTCGGACTCATCATAAGCATTTGAAACAAAAACGGGTAAATCTGAGTTCTCTTTTGCGGCAAGAACTGCGGCTTTTGTTTCAAGGGAATCGGTCATGGTTTCAATAAGAATCAGGTCAGCACCTGCATTTTTTCCGTGAATTACCATATCTTTGAAAATGTCAACTGCATCTTCAAAGTCAAGGTCACCTGTAGGTTTAAGGAGTCTGCCGAGGGAACCGATGTCAAGTGTTACAAAACATGTTTTACCTGACTGTCTCACAGCTTCTTTTGCATTTTCTACTGCTGATGTGATAAGTTCCTTTGTTCTGTCACCGAAGTTCAGTTTGTTTGCACCGAAAGTGTTGGCGTTGATAACATCAGCACCTGCAAGAATATAACTTTTGTGAACGTCAATTACTTCATCTCTGTGTGTAATGTTCCATTCCTCGGGGTGCTCACCGGGTTTGAGACCTCTTTTCTGAAGTTCTGTACCGAAAGCACCGTCGAAGACGACAATTCCGTTTTTGATTTTTTCTCTAATCATCTATAATCACTTACCTATAATATCTGAAAGATTTGCCTGAATTTTCTCTGCAATGTCAGGCTTATTCATTGAATATACGTGGATATGTTTCACATCATTTGCAATAAGGTCAATAATCTGCTCTGTAGCATAGGCAATACCTGCCTGTTTCATAGCGTCAGGGTCAGAACCGAATTTATCAACAATGTTTTTGAATTTTGAGGGGAGATAAGTTCCTGAAAGTGCACAGATTCGTGATATCTGATTTGCGTTTGTCACGGGCATAATACCTGCCACGACAGGTACTGTTATACCTTCCTCGCGGAGTTTGTAAATATACTTATAAAGAATGTTGTTGTCAAAGAACATCTGAGTTGTGAGGAATTCGCAACCTGCATCCACCTTGTGTTTAAGATTTCTGATATCTTCTGCAAGTGCAGAATTTTCGGGATGACATTCGGGATAACAGGCACCGCCTATGCAGAATCTGTCACCGCAAAGCTCCCTGATGTCTGCAATCAGCTCTGAGGCATATCGGTAGTCATCGCAGTCGTTGTCGGTTCTGTCGCCCCTGAGAGCCATTATGTTTTCAATATTATGTTCTTCAAGAAGTTTAAGTTGCTTATGAACTTTTTCTTTCTTTGAAGAAACACAAGTCAGGTGAGCAAGTGTGGGTACACCATGAGTCTTCTGAATGTTGTCGGCAATGCTGACTGTGTATTCACTTGTGCCACCGCCTGCGCCGTATGTAACACTCATAAAGTCAGGCTTGAGTTTTGCTATTTCCGCAGTTGCGGTTTCTACGCTTTTGTAACTGTCACTTGTCTTGGGAGGGAATACCTCAAAGGACAGAGTGGTTTTATTCTCTTTGAAAATTTCGGATATTTTCATGCAGATTCTTCTTTCGTTTTCGTATTACCTTAATATAGTAACATAAAAACACAGGATTTGACAAGAGTAAAATGATGTGTTAACATAAATCAACTTGATTTTGGAGATGAAAAAATGAGCAAAGCAAATTTGAAATTTGGTTCGGACGGAAAATTCAGGATTATGCAGGTTTCCGATTTTCAGGACGGCCCCACACAGCGTTATCTTACAATGGACTATGTTCTTAAATGTATTGATGAATACAAGCCTGACCTTATTGTCATCACAGGTGACAATAAGTTTTCAACTACCGGTACAGAAAAACTTAAATTTATGGGAAGATATTTTATTCGCAAAACATATGATTGTTTTATGAAACCCCTTGAAGAATTGGGTATTCCCGTTGCAATTGTTTTCGGTAACCACGACCTTGACGGTAAAATCACAAGACGCGGACAGTTTGAGATTTTCAGTAAATATTCTGTATGTGTATCTGAAGCGGGTGAAGAGCATCTTGACGGATGCTGTAACTTCAATCTGCCCATAATGTCATCTGACGGTAAAAGAGTTGCATATAACCTCTGGTGCTTTGACTCAAATGACGGTGTTCTCGATGATAAACTTGAATGGTATGTAAGAACATCAGATAAATTGAAAGAAGCAAACGGCGGTGAGGTTGTACCCTCGATGGTGTTCCAGCATCATCCGCCTTTGCAGGCAATTGAAGCGGTCAAAGAAGCAGGGGAGAACCTGAATGGCTTTTGCCATGAAGAAGTTTGTCCTGACCCAAAGGACGAAGGTAAACAGTTTGAAACAATGTTGAAACAGGGTGATGTCAGAGCAATGTTCTACGGTCATGACCACATCAATACTTATTGTGTATCTTATAAAGGTATAGACCTTGCTTGTGCACCTACTTCCGGATTCGGTTATTATGGCGACTTTGACACAAGAGGTCTTCGTTATATTACTGTTGATGAAGACGGTACTTATGAAACAGAGATGGTATATTATTATGCTAAGTTCTGTCACGATAAGTTAAGTAAGGCAAGATTCACAATGTGTTCAACAGAGCTTCCTGATGAAGAGAAAATCAAAGCATCTAAAGTATATATTGAAGAATGCAAAAAGAACGGAACATATTCATCAAAAATTAAAAAAGAGTGTAAAATCGCACTTGACTGATAAAAATAACGGCTACTCCATCGAAAATGGGGTAGCCAATTTGCTTTAAAAGAATGTAAAAATGTGAACAAATTGAAAATATTTGTAAAAAAGCAATAAAAAATTATAAAAAATTTCGAAAAATTAAATAATATTTCGTGAAAGTTATTGCAATCATTTTTCTTCTGTGTTATAATTTCGATGTATTTAAACAAGGAGGTATATATCCTATGAAAACAACAAAAAGAATTTTAAGTTCCATTCTGGCACTCGTTATGTTGTTCTCAGTTTGCAGCACAGGCTTTTCAGTCAGTGCAGTAGAGTCAAACGGAGCAATTCTTGA
>JAZRQI010000202.1:0-10688 GCA_045649705.1 Acutalibacteraceae bacterium | reverse complement strand
AGATAAACAGAAAGCTCTCGAAACAGCCCTGCTTCAGATTGAAAAGCAGTACGGTAAAGGTGCAGTTATGCGCCTGGGTCAGAGTGCAAACGCAAATATTGAAGCAATTTCAACAGGTTCAATTTCTCTCGATGCCGCAACAGGTATCGGCGGTCTCCCCAAAGGAAGAATCATCGAAATATACGGACCTGAATCTTCCGGTAAAACAACTCTTGCACTGCACGTAGTTGCAGAGGCTCAGAAAGCAGGCGGTGAAGCCGCTTTCATAGATGCTGAACACGCACTTGACGCTGTCTATGCAAGAAACTTGGGTGTGGATATTGATTCACTTCTTGTTTCACAGCCCGACAGCGGTGAACAGGCTCTTGAAATCACAGAAGCACTTGTACGCTCAGGTGCAATTGACGTAATTGTAGTTGACTCTGTTGCAGCACTTGTTCCCCGTGCAGAAATTGATGGTGAAATGGGTGACTCACACGTAGGTCTCCACGCCCGTCTTATGTCACAGGCATTAAGAAAACTTGCTCCCGCAGTTGCAAAGTCAAATACAGTTATTGTGTTCATCAACCAGCTTCGTGAAAAAGTCGGTGTAGTTTACGGCAACCCCGAAGTTACAACAGGCGGTCGTGCACTTAAATTCTATTCTTCAATCCGTATGGAAGTACGTAAAGTTGAGCAGCTCAAAGCAGCAGGTAACGAAATTATCGGTAACCGCACAAGAGTAAAGATCGTTAAGAATAAGGTTGCTCCTCCCTTCACTTCTGCAGAATTCGACATTATGTACGGCAAAGGTATTTCCAAATGCGGTGAAATTCTTGATATGGCAGTTGAAATGGGCATTGTCAAGAAGAGCGGTGCATGGTTCTCATACGGCGAAACACGTCTCGGACAGGGCAGAGATAACGTAAAAGATTACATTGAAAAAACTCCCGAATTCGCAAAAGAACTTGAAGACCTTATCAAAGCAAAAAAAGGTGAAGTAGCAGAAGCTGCAGTTACTGCAAAATCAGCAGAAAAGAAAGAGCCTGTCACTAAAACAATCACAAAAGAAAAAGCACGAGCAGCAATTGACATTATTGTTGAAGACGACGAATAATGAAATTAAGTGTTAAAAACGGCAGAAATAACAAAATACATATTTTTGTCGATGAAGAATATTCACTCACAGTTGACAGTGAATACTGGTACACATCTCCCTGGTGTGTAAAAAAAGAAATAGACGAAGAAGATTTTGAGGAACTCAGAGAAGAAATCTCATACCGCAGAGCATGGCTCAATGCCCTTGACCTGATTTCAATGAGAAGCCACTCCGAAAAAGAACTCATCACCAAACTTCGTCGCAAATATTCACAGAACATAGCCGAGGCTGTCGCAGAAAAAGCGACAGAACTCGGCTTAATTGACGATGAGGCTTTTGCTGAAATGTACGCCCGGGAACTTACAGAAAGAAAAAAATACGGCATTTCACGTGTAAAAAACGAGCTCAGACTCAAAGGTATTTCTTCCCATATAATAGAAAGTGTCCTTTTATCTCTTGACATTGATTCAAAAGAAAGTATAATTAGTTTAGTAGAAAGAAAATATGCAAGAAAACTTTCAGACGAAAAGGGCAGAAGACAGGTAGTTGCCGCCTTGCAAAGGCTGGGATACTCATACTCAGATATAAGATCTGCTCTTAACGAATTCGATATGTCAGATGAATGTGAGGATTTTTATGAATAAATTAAAAGCTGCTTTGATTTCCCTCGGCTGTCCCAAAAACCAGGTAGATGCTGAAATGCTTATTGCCCGTCTTGAAGATGACGGCTTTGAGTTTTCAGATATGTCAGACGGTTCTGTTGACGTAATAATCATCAACACCTGCGGATTTATTGACGAGGCAAAAAAAGAAGCCATTGAAAATATTCTTGATGCAATCGAAATGAAAAACGACGGTGAAACAAAAGCAATTGTTATCACAGGTTGCCTCAGCGAAGTTTATAAAGAAGAAATCCTCAAGGAATTTCCTGAAATTGATGCCGTTGTAGGCATCGGCTCAAACGGTGACATTGCAGAAATCTGTAAAAAAGCCATAGAGGGCAACAGAAAATCTTATTTCAGACCTAAATGTGATTTGCCCCTGAACGGTGCAAGACACATTCTCTCTCCTGACCATTGGGCATACCTTAAAATCTCAGAGGGTTGCTCAAACAGGTGTACTTACTGTGCAATCCCCGACATCAGAGGTGATTTCAGAAGCCGTACTCAGGAAGATATCATTTTTGAAGCAAAACAGTTAGCATCAAACGGTGTAAAAGAACTTATCGTTGTTGCACAGGATACCACACGTTACGGCGAAGACCTTTACGGAGAACCCGTTCTTGCAGATTTACTTGAAAAACTCTGTGAAATTGACGGAATTGAATGGATAAGAATTCTCTACTGCTATCCTGACAGAATCAATGACAGACTTCTTGAAGTTATGAGAGATAACGAAAAAATCGTTCATTACATTGATTTACCACTCCAGCACGCTGACGGTAAAGTTCTGAAGCTTATGAACAGAACAGGTGACGACAAATCTCTCAGAGAGCTTATAAATAAAATCAGAACTTATATGCCTGATGTGGTTATCAGAACAACATTCATCACAGGATTCCCCGGTGAGGGCGAAAAAGAGTTTGAAACTCTTGCCGAATTTGTCCGCGATATGCGTTTTGACAGACTGGGATGTTTTGCTTATTCTCCTCAGGAGGGTACACCTGCATACAGTTTTGAAAATCAGGTTGACGAACAGACAAAAGTTGACCGCGGTGAAAACATAATGGAACTCCAGAGAACTATAGTTGATGAGAAAAACGAAGAACTTATGGGCAAAACACTTAAAGTTTTCGTTGAAGAGTATGACGGATACCTTGATTGTTACATCGGCAGAAGTTATATGGATGCTCCCGAAATTGATACTCTGATTTATTTCACATCAGAAAACTCATACGAAGAAGGCGACTTCACAGACGTTATGATAACCGATATGAAAGACTACGACCTTGTGGGCAGAGAAAATATAGAATAAGAGGAATGAATATGAAAATTAACGTACCGAACTTACTGACGGTAATCAGAATCTTTATGGCACCGATTTTTCTGGTGTTTCTTATGGCGGAAAATCTTCCCCACCGTTTTCTGTGGGCATTCATAATTTTTACAGTTGCAAGCATTACCGATTTTGTTGACGGAAATCTTGCCCGTAAAAACAATCAGGTCACAAATCTCGGAAAGCTTCTTGACCCACTTGCAGACAAAATGCTTACAACTGCCGCACTTCTCGGCTTTATGAAGTTCGGTCTTTGTAACATCTGGGTGCTTATGATTGTGCTTACCCGTGAGTTTACAGTCACAGGTCTCAGAATGATAGCAACAGTTCAGAATGTGGTTATTCCCGCAAATATCTGGGGAAAAATCAAAACTGTAACTCAGATGGTTCTTTCAGGTGCAATAATGCTTCTCGCAGACATTCGCATCATTCCTTTCCAGTATCTTATCACCGGATCCAACATTGCAATGTGGGTAATTGCCGCTATCACGTTTGTTTCGGGTGCAATTTATGTTGTTCAGGCAGTAAAAGTTATAGATTTTTCAAAATAAGTAGTGAAATTTCTTCAGACTTATGATATAATAGTAATAATAGGTTTTCAAATGCGTTTATCAGGAGAAGTAACCGCACACTCAGACACAAAGAGAGAGCATCATTTGGTGTAAGATGCTTTGTCTGACACGGCGAAATGCACCTGTCAGCACGAGGTGGGAACAGTTTTTCTCAGTATCACCTTGCGGTATGCCCCGTTAAAAGCACTCAAGTTATAAACAGGAGTGGAACCGCGACTATTCGCCTCCGTTGTCTTTGGGCAACGGAGGTTTACTTTTTTAAATCCTGACAAGGAGGCGAATTAAATGTTCAGACAAATCAGAGAAGATATTGAATGCGTGAAAAAGCGAGATCCTGCAGCAAGGTCTGCTATTGAAATTTTTCTTTTATATCCGGGACTCAAAGCAATCAGAGCACACAGATTAGCTCATAAACTTTATCATAAAAAATTCTACTTTCTTGCTCGTTATGTTTCACAGCGTGCAGCAAGAAAAACAGGCATAGAAATCCACCCTGCCGCAACAATCGGCAAAAGATTTTTCATTGACCACGGTACAGGCGTTGTTATCGGTGAAACCACAGAAATCGGTGACGATGTTATTGTTTATCAGGGGGTAACCCTTGGCGGCACAGGTAAAGATACAGGCAAACGTCATCCCACAATCGGCAACCACGTGCTTATCGGCTCAGGTGCAAAGGTTTTAGGACCTCTCACAATCGGCAGTAACACAAACATTGCCTCAGGTGCAGTTGTTCTTGACGATATCCCTGAAAACAGCACAGCTGTCGGTGTACCTGCAAGAGTAGTAAAGCTTAACGGCAACCGTGTTGACACTCTTGACCAGATTCATATTCCCGACCCTGTAGCACAGGAGCTTAACCGCCTGGAAGAAGAAATCAGAAAGCTGAAAAAACAAATCGAAGAGAAATAATGAAAGGATATATATTATGAAAATTTTCAACACACTCACAAGACAGAAAGATGAATTCAAACCCATTAACGAGGGTGAAGTTAAAATCTACGCTTGCGGACCTACCGTATACAACTTTATTCACATCGGTAATGCTCGTCCTCTTTGCGTGTTCGACGTTGTCCGCAGATATTTTGAATACAGAGGCTACAAAGTAAATTTTGTTCAGAACTTCACTGATATCGACGACAAAATCATCAAACGTGCAAACGAAGAAGGTACAGACTATAAAACAGTCAGCGAAAAATATATTGAAGAATTCTGGACAGATGTTAAGGGTATGAATGTCAGAGAAGCCACAACTCATCCCAAAGCTACAGAAAACATTGACGAAATCATCAATATTATTAAAACTCTTGAAGAAAAAGGCTTTGCATATGCTGTTAACGGTGACGTTTATTTCAGCACAAAGAAATTTAATGAATACGGCAAGCTTTCACACCAGCCTCTTGAAGACCTTGAAGCAGGTGCCCGAATCAGCATTGGTGAACTGAAGAAAGAGCCTATGGACTTTGCACTCTGGAAAAATGCAAAACCCGGTGAACCCTACTGGGAATCACCCTGGGGTAACGGCAGACCCGGATGGCACATTGAATGCTCAGCAATGGTACACAGATATCTTGGTGACACAATCGACATCCACTGCGGCGGTCAGGATCTTATCTTCCCCCACCACGAAAATGAAATTGCACAGTCAGAATGCTGCAACGGTACACCCTTTGCAAACTACTGGATGCACAACGGATATATCAACGTTGACAACGTAAAAATGTCAAAGTCCCTCGGTAACTTCCGCACAGTACGTGATGTTGCAAATGAATACGGCTATGAACCAATCCGTTTCCTTATGATTTCATCATCATACAGAAGCCCCATCAACTATAGCCTTGATATCATCAATCAGTGTAAATCATCTCTTGCAAGACTTTACACTTGCCGTGACAGTCTTGATTTCGCTCTTGAAAATGCAACAGCCGAAAATAATGACACAGATGCAGAAATCCTTGAAATGCTCTCAAAACGCCGTGAACAGTTCATCACAGCTATGGATGACGACTTCAACACTGCAGACGCAATTGCAGCCGTTTTTGACCTTGTAAGAGACATTAACACAAACGTAATCGAAAAGAATCCCTCAAAAGCTCTCTGCGAAGGTGCAGTAGCACTCTTTGATGAACTCACAGACGTTCTCGGTCTTGTTTATAACAGAAAGAAAGAAAGCCTTGACGAAGAAGTTGAAGCACTTATCGCTGAACGTGCAGAAGCAAGAAAAAATAAAAACTGGGCAAGAGCAGACGAAATCCGCGACACTCTTAAAGCTATGAATATCGTTCTTGAAGACACACCTCAGGGTGTTAAATGGCACAAAGCTGACTGAGTGCAGAGTGCAGAATGCTGAATGCAGAGTTTCAGGTCTGCGACGCATTTTATAAAAACTTTTTGAAAAGAGGGATATTATGTACAGATACGAATATGAAAAAGTCCGCTGTGATTTCAGCGGATGGGGTGCTTTTAACGGTAACTCGTATGAAATCGGTGATTTTAAATCAATTATTTCCAAAAGGGCATCAAACGGCTGGAGATATGTAGGTTATATCCCCACCAAGCAAAGAGGAACAGGCCACGTAGAGGAGCTTGAACTGATTTTCGAAAAAAGCGAATAACAAAAATCCCCACCGTGTCATTCTTCAGCGTATCGAAGAATCTCGGTGGGATTTCTTTTTGTCAAAAAACTTTAGTTGCATTTTTCTGTTGCACAAATTCTGAAAATATTATATAATCAGTTTACAAAAACTTTCCGAAAAGAGTGATGAATAATATGGATAAACGCCGTGATAAACACAATTATTATCTTGACATAGCAGAAACTGTTGCAAAACGCTGTACCTGTCTGAGAAGACATTACGGTGTTGTTATTGTAAAAAACGATGAGATAATATCGACAGGATATGTGGGTGCTCCCCGCGGAAGAAAAAACTGTACAGATATGGGTGTTTGTGTGCGTGAAGCAAACAACATTCCCCGCGGTGAGAGATATGAACTCTGCCGAAGCGTACATGCAGAGGCTAATGCAATAATCAGTGCTTCAAGAAACGAAATGCTTGGCAGCTGCTTATATATGGTCGGCACAGACATCACCGGTGAAACTTACGTTGAAAATGCAAATAGCTGTTCAATGTGCAAAAGACTTATTATAAATGCAGGAATTGAAAAAGTTTACATACGCGACAATAAAGAAGATTTCCGCGTAATTTCAGTTAAAGACTGGATAGAAAATGATGAGTCTTTAGACTGCAGTCTTGGTTATTAAAAAACAATAGCACCTACTGAAAATCAGTAGGTGCTATTGTTTTTTATTTCTTAGTCAAGAACGTAGATTGTGACAGCACGTCTGCCGAACTGGAAACATTCAGCCTCTGAGTTGAAGTAAAGGTCAACAAGTGTACCGCTGCCGTTCCATGTGAATCCACCTGTATCTGCTGCGATTGCATAGCCGTAAACATATCTGCCGTCATCTGAAGTAATCCAGAGTTTTGAGCCGTAGGGGATAATGTCAGGGTCAACTGCAACGTAACCGGGTTCGGGAACTTTACCTGTTGAAGTTCTGTAACCGCCGTTGTATGCTGTGCCGGGGCCGTTGAACTTCTGCTTATATGATGTGGGAACAAGGTTCTCACCAATTGTGTATTTTGAGGGAAGCTTGAAGTTTGAAACAGTCTTGATGTTTTTCTTACCAACAGTGACACTTGCTGCTGTGTGACCGGGAGTAGGCTTCTTTGTACCGCGTACTACAACCTGGTTAACTGCTTTCTTTGTGATTGTTTCAGCAATTGCCTCTGCTCCGACTTTTTCGCCTTCAACATATTTTACTTTGTAAACTACTTCTTTTTCACCGTTTACGCCTCTTGATTTAACATAAGTTGCGCCTTTGTACATTTTAGAAGTGTCTTTGTAAGTTGTGCCGTAGGGTTCTTTTTCTGTTTTTGTAACTTCCTTATAAGTTACACGGCATACTGTGATTTTTGTGTTTTTCTTGATGATTGTGCCTCTTTCGGGTTTAACGATATCATCTTCACCGAGAGTTACACCGCATCTTGAAAGAACAGTTTCAACATCTGCAGAGAAAGTTGAACCTTTAACTACTTTACCGTCAACCTTGATTGCAACCTTGATGGGGTTCTCGATAATGATAATCATACCGTCTTCAAGTCTGCTGTCAAGTGAATGGCTGACTGTATCTGTATCTGTCACGTCAAGTTTTTCCTGTTTAATAACGTTTGCAACGTTTTTGTAGCCTACTGTTTTGAAAGTTTCGCCGTGGTAGGATACTGTAACGTTGTAACCTCTGTTGATTTTGATTGTGCTGGGCTCACCGGGAACAAATTCGTCTGTGATAACAATATCGTTATCATCTGTTTCGATGTCAGCCTCTCTGAGAACATGTGAAAGTGTTTCAGCTCTTGTTGAGATTGTCACACTTCTGCCTGTGTCAATAATCGTTACATCATAAGTTGCACCCGAAGCTGCTGCAACAACTGTCATTGCACACATAACAACAAGAACAATTGCGATTACCGCACGTGCGATAAGCCATGCCTTGTTTTCGTGGTTTACCTTAATCATAAATAACTCCTTTTGCGGTTTTTTATTACTGCCGCCGTAATTGTGTAAGAGCATATGGTTACCCCTTGTCTTACGCCACGCCTCACATTATAGTAAGATTGTTTCGGCTTGTCAAATAAATTTATTTGCAATTTTTATCTATTTTGCACAAACGATAATTTCCTTTTTGCAAATAACTCCTTAAAAACAGGGGTTTTAAAAGCTTTTTACACTTTTTAACAAGGGGCTTTTGTGCAAAATGTAAAAATTACAAAATCGTTACAATCTGTTACAATTTTATGCGAAAACAAGGAAAATATACCTGTTTACATAAAAATAACCAAAATTAACACTTCAGCATAAAATAATATGAGGTGATAATTATGTGCTCAATCGCAGGAAAAATCAATCTGCAACAGGATCTGAGGGACGATAAAGGGACTTTTCTCCGCATACAGAACACGCTTTTAAAAAGAGGTCCTGACGATAAAGGCATCTTTACAGAAAAACACGCGTCTCTGATACATACGCGCCTTGCAGTTATAGATATAGAAAACGGCAAACAACCTATGGAAATTGAACACTATATAATAGTATACAATGGCGAACTTTATAACACTGAAGAATTGCGTTCACAACTGAAAAGTTACGGTGTAAAATTCACGGGGCATTCAGATACGGAGGTTCTACTTAAATCCTATATTATATGGAAAGAGAAGTGCGTTGAAAAATTCAACGGTATTTTTGCCTTTGCCATATGGGACAAAAAAGAAGAAAGACTTTTTGTTGCCCGTGACAGAATAGGTGTAAAACCCTTTTTCTATTATAATAGAAAAGGAGAATTCATTTTTGCCTCGGAAATCAAGGGCATTCTCGCAAGCGGTGCAGTTGAAGCAGAGGCTGACATAAACTCTGTTGCCGAAATAATACTTTTAGGACCCGGCAGAACTCCCGGTCAGGGTGTTTTCAGAAATATTGATGAACTCCCCCCTGCTACCTGCGGATATTTTGATGAAAAAGGTCTTAAAATATGGAAATACTGGCAGCTTGAAGACAAAGAACATACTGATAACCTTAAAACCACTGTGGAAAAAGTCCGCTATCTTGTAACTGATTCAATTGAAAGACAGCTTGTCTCCGATGTTCCTGTATGCACTTTTCTTTCAGGAGGACTTGATTCAAGTATAATTTCCTCTGTTGCAGACAGATATTTTACGGAAAAAGGCGAAAAACTCCACACTTTCTCCCTTGACTATAAAGACAATGATATTTATTTTAAATCGAGCAAATTCCAACCCAACAGTGACACGTCCTTCATCAAAATAATGAGTGACTATCTCAACGCTGAAAACCATCTTGTGAGACTTGATACTGAAGAGTTGGCTTCTGCCCTTTATGATGCCGTTGATGCACGTGACTTGCCTGGTATGGTGGATGTAGATTCATCACTTCTCCTTTTCTGTAAAGAAATAAAGAAGCAGGGCACTGTGGCTTTAAGCGGCGAATGTGCTGACGAAATTTTCGGCGGTTACCCATGGTACAGAGATAAAACCATAAGAGAAATTGACGGCTTTCCCTGGGCACAGTCAACTGCTTACCGATATAACTTCTTAAAACCTGAATTTGCAGAAAGAATTGACCCTGCAGACTTTGTATATTCCCGTTACAGACAAACTGTTGACAATGCGGACACATCAAAAACAAAATCCGCCCTTGATAGACGGATGAAAGAAATGATGAAACTGAATCTTGACTGGTTTATGCAGACTCTCCTTGACAGAAAAGACCGAATGAGTATGTATAACGGTCTTGAAGTGAGGGTACCTTTCTGTGATTACAGAATTGCGGAATATCTCTACAATGTACCCTGGGAATATAAAGATTATAACCATTATGAAAAAGGACTTCTGAGAAAAGCAATGGAAGACTATCTCCCTGACGAAATTCTGTGGAGAAAAAAGAGTCCTTATCCAAAAACTCACAACCCCTCATATCTGAAAAAAGTCTCAGAGATGCTGACGGAAATTATAAACGACAATACCTCACCTCTTTTGCAAATAGTAAAGAAAAAAGTGTTGGAAAAACTTCTTACAGAAAACCTTTCCCAACCCTGGTACGGTCAGTTAATGACAACTCCGCAAACAATTGCATACTTCGTTCAGTTTGATTATTGGCTCAGAAAGTATAAAGTGAATGTTGTATGAAAAAATCCTCTTGGTTTCCCAAGAGGATAATTTTTTGTTATATGTATTTATTATACAACACCCTGTGCCATCATTGCTTCTGCTACTTTAAGGAAGCCTGCAATGTTTGCACCTGCAATAAGGTTATCTTTATTGCCGTATTTCTCTGCTGCATCTGCACAAGCATTGAAGATGTTAACCATAATACCGTGAAGTTTTTCGTCAACTTCTTCTCTTGACCATGAAAGACGCATGCTGTTCTGGCTCATTTCAAGAGCTGAAACTGCAACACCGCCGGCGTTAACT
>JAZRQI010000201.1:0-5440 GCA_045649705.1 Acutalibacteraceae bacterium | reverse complement strand
TTTTCCTGCATACCCTTTGACATTGTTTTAGCCTTCTGTTTCATGGGAAGGTTAAAGTGTTTCATCATTCTCAGAGCCTTTTCTTTGTCGAAGTCCTCAAAGAAATCGTCAAAGTAATTTATGGCATCAATAGGACGCATCCAGTCAGCAAGGTATGTTTTTTCGGGGAGATAAGCCACCATCGACTTGCTTTCCACACCGGGTTTGTAACCGCCGACTTTAACGTCGCCTGAGTAGTCGTTGATAAGACCTGTAAGAATTTTTATGAGTGAAGTTTTGCCGCAGCCGTTAGGACCTAAGAGACCGATAATCTGACCGGGCTTCAGTGACACCGAAACGCCGTTGAGAACCTTGTTTTTACCGTAAGATTTGTGCAGGTTCTTAACGTCGATGATGGATGAAGAGTAAATCTCATCTATTTCAATAATCGAAGCCAACTTCAGACCTCCTTATACTTTTATTATAATCAACTAATTATCCCACAAAACTTTGTTCGTGTCAATAAAATAAAATGAAATATCTGTAAATTATGTTTTGTCAACTTGTTGGCAAAACGTAATTTAATGCAGAAAAATGGCTGATACGATATATCAGCCATTTTCAAGTGTTAAATTATACAGTGGGAGTTGTCTGTACACCACCGAAGATTGCTGTGATTTCGTCTACAATCATTGTGAAGAAATCTTTTACTGCCTGAATTGCTGCTGCAGCTGCGATGCCCCAATCCATTCCGTCAAGGGGATTTGATGAGTCGGGTTTGTCTTCGTCGGGTTTCTCTTCAACGTCAGGTTTATTGCTTTCAGAGCCGTCGCCGTATTTGTCGATAAAATCCTTGAGTGCATCGCCGAAACCGTCAGAGAGAATCCATACAACTGCTTCTTTCATAACTTCTTCGGGGATGAAGCTTACAATAATTTTGATGATGGGGTTGTCGATGGAATCTGCAATGTTGCCATCATACATTTTTGTAAGGATTTCAGCAAGTTTTTCAGCCTGTTCCTTGTCAAGTGTGAGAAGATTGTCAGCACCTGAAAGTTTGAGAGCATTGTCGAGAATCCACTGAGCAGCTTTCTGAAGAATGGGGTTGCTGCCTGCAATCTGCTCAACAAGGATTTTTTCAAGCTCAGCGCTGAGCTTTTCTCTTGCTTCGTCGTTTAAATCACTTGCAATTTTTGCTGCTTCAAGCAGAACTGCGATGATTCCGTCTTTTGAAACTTCGGGAGTTTCTTCATCTGCTGCAAATGCAACTGTTGTCATTGTAAAGCACATAACAATTGCAAGTAAAACAGAAATAATTTTTTTCATGGTTTATGTACCGCCTTTCTTGTTGTAGTTAGATTATACACTTATATTTCCAAAAAATCAATGTAATAAAATTAAGAATATTTAAATATCTTTACATCAGTGGGGTGATTCTGTGTTTACCTGTGTTGAAATTCAGCCTGAAAGTCACAGTTTTTTTGTGAGATTAAAGGATAAAATAAAACCTCCTGAACCTGTGAAAGAGTACGTACAGGTCAGGGGAGCAACACCTTTTCTGCGACTGAAAGTAAAAGAAAACCATATGGATTGGCGAAAAATCTCATTGTCTCTTACAGGTGATGAGAGAAAAATACTGTTTTCTTCATATATTAAAATCCCTGATAACATAGGCGTATCTCTCTGTGTGCCTGAGTCTCTGGGACTGAATATGATGCTCAATACCTTTCTCGACTTGGCAGAAAAAGCAGGGAAACCCCGTGAAATCTCCGTATCGGTCTATGACAAAGATGGTGTAGTTACATCCCGTATTGCTGAGCTTGTACCTTTTGTGAGAAACATTTCTGTTTACACGGAAAAAATAAGGGAATATTTTTATTTGTCGTCAAGGATTATGAAAGACAGCGGAATGAGTATAAAAATCAATGAATATTCATCCCACGCTTTTCCGGAGAAAATAATTATTGCCGATAAATACTCAAAGGATATGAAAAATGCAGACCTGATTTTTCTCTCTGACAGTTCGGTGATTTCCTATAATATCGTAACAGGTGATGGAATACACCTTGAAGATGAACTGAAAAATCTTAAAAGCGATGATACGGATGAGGTGATTTTTGCATCTGCACTGTATGAGTACAATAACGCCCGTTTTTTAGGTGACAGAGAATTTATGAAACTCAATCTTGCAGGCAGGGAATTTGAGAAAGAAAGTATCCTCAGAAGGCTTGTAAAAACAGGAAATACTTGACATTAGGAGTTTTTGTGGTATAATAGCAGATGTATGTATTCTAATTAAAATGAAATAATGCGACCTGTGTGTAACACGGGTTCATTCAGGAGGATTTAAAAGTATGGCAGAAGAAATATTGCTTACTAAAGAAGGCTATGACAAACTCAATGAGGAACTTAACGAACTCAAAACTAAGGGCCGTGACGACATAGCTGAAAAAATCAAGGTTGCTCTTTCATACGGTGACTTGTCAGAAAACAGTGAATATGACGAGGCTAAGAACGAACAGGGTAAAATGGAACACCGCATCAATGAGATTGAGGAAACTCTCAAAAATGCAAGAATCATTGATGAAAGCGAAATTTCAAACGAAACAGTTCAGGTCGGCTCAAAGGTTAAGGTTAAAGACGTTGAGTTTGATGAAATTCTTGAATATAAAATTCTTGGCGAGAAAGAGTCTGATCCCGAAAACGGTATCATCTCTGCTTATTCTCCTATAGGTGCAGGTCTTATCGGACACTCAGCAGGTGAAACTGTTAACATCGAGGTTCCGATGGGAATGTTTGCTTACGAAATTATTGAAATTTCTAAATAAAAAGAATATTTACAAGGGCGGAGAATGGCTTCGCCCTTGTTTCGGCGTTTATAAGGAAAAAATAACGAAAGGAAAAGATGAAAAATGAGCGAAGAAATCAAGACAAATGCAGTTGAAGAAGAAGCACAGGTTGACATCAGCGAACAGAGAAGAATCCGTCTTGAAAAACTTGAAGCACTTCAGGCAGCAGGTAAAGACCCCTTCGAAATCACAATTGCAAAACAGACAATTACTGCAAAAGAAATCGTTGATAACTTTGAAACAATCGAAGGCAACGAAGTTTATATCTGCGGCAGAATTATGACATGGAGAGATATGGGTAAAGCAAACTTTATCGATATCCACGACCGTTCAGGCAGAATGCAGGTTTATGTAAGAATCAACGATATCGGCGAAGAAAGCTTTGCTGAGTTCAAAAAATGGGACCTTGGCGACATCGTTGAAGTGAAAGGCTTTGTTTTCAAAACAAGAAGAGGTGAAATCTCAGTTCACGCACACGCTGTGAAGCTCCTTTCAAAATCACTTCAGCCTCTCCCTGAAAAATTCCACGGTCTTAAAGACGTTGACACACGTTACCGTCAGCGTTACCTTGACCTTGTTGTTAATCCCGAGGTTAAAGATACATTCGTAAAACGTTCACTTATCCTCAGAGCTGTGAGAAACTATCTTGATTCACAGGGCTTCCTCGAAGTTGAAACACCTATCCTTGTTTCAAACGCAGGCGGTGCTGCTGCAAGACCCTTCATCACTCACCACAATGCTCTTAACGAGGATTTCAAACTCCGTATTTCACTTGAACTCTACCTTAAAAGACTTATTGTCGGCGGTATGGAAAGAGTTTACGAAATCGGCAGAGTTTTCAGAAACGAAGGCTGTGACACAAGACATAACCCTGAGTTTACACTTATGGAACTCTATCAGGCTTACACAGACTACAACGGTATGATGGACCTTACAGAAAACCTCTACGGTCACGTAGTAAAAGCAGTTCTCGGTACAACAAAAATTTCTTACAACGGCATCGAAATGGACCTTGGTAAACCTTTCGAAAGAATCACAATGGTTGACGCTGTTAAGAAATATGCAAATATCGACTGGAACGAAGTTGAAACTCTTGAAGATGCACGTAAGCTTGCTGACGAACATCACATTGAGTACGAAACAAGACACGGCAAAGGTGACATCCTCAGTCTGTTCTTTGAAGAATATGCTGAGAAACACCTTATCCAGCCTACATTCGTTACAGACCATCCCATCGAAATTTCTCCTCTTACAAAGAAGAAACCCTCAGACCCCAACTATGTTGAGCGTTTTGAGTTCTTTATGAACGGCTGGGAAATGGCTAATGCTTATTCAGAGCTTAACGACCCCATCGACCAGAGAGAACGTTTCAAGGCTCAGGAAGCACTCCTTGCACAGGGTGACGAAGAAGCAAACACAACAGATGAAGACTTCCTCAACGCTCTTGAAATCGGTATGCCCCCAACAGGTGGTATCGGCTTCGGTATTGACAGAATGTGCATGCTCCTTACAGACTCACAGGCAATCCGTGACGTGCTTCTCTTCCCCACAATGAAATCACTTTCATAAAATGGAGAAAGAAAACAGAATTTCAGTGGCACTTGCTGCTTACAAAGGTGAAAACTTCATTGAGGAACAGTTGAGTTCAATTCTTTCTCAACTGAATCCTCTTGATGAGGTTGTGGTTTCTGATGACTTTCCTGAGGGAAAAACAAAGGAAGTTGTGATGAAACTTGCTCACGACGATTCAAGAATAAAGTATATTGCAGGTCCTGCAAAAGGACTTATAATGAACTTTGAAAATGCAATAAAACATTGTACGGGAGATTTTATTTTCCTTGCAGACCAGGACGATGTGTGGTTGCCCGACAAAGTGGAAATGGTAACTGAAAAGCTTTTGTCAGGTGCAGACCTGGTTCTTCACAATGCAATGGTGACCGATTCAGACCTGACAGTCCGTGATACGTCATTCTTCAGCTCTCACGGCTCAAAAACAGGTTATCTCAATAACCTTGTGAAAAACTCTTATATGGGTTGCTGTATGGCATTCAGGAAAGAGCTTGCAGAAAAGTTTCTGCCTTTCCCTGAAAATCTGCCTATGCACGACCAATGGATAGGTCTCATTGCCGAAAAAACAGGTAAAGTCTGCCTTATAGAAAAGCCTCTCATTCTTTACAGAAGACACGGAGGCAATATGACAGGCGGAAAAACCTCTCTCAAACAAAAAATTATGTGGAGAATCTCAATTGCACAGGAAATCAGGAAAAGAATCTCCAAATTCTAATGAGGTGCAAAATGGAAAAATATACAGTATCGGGAAGTATCGTGACTCATAACAATATGAGCACCATAAAAGATACTCTTGATTCTATTTTTGAATATACAAAGGCTCTCGACTTCAAGCTTTATGTGGTTGATAACCTTTCAACAGACGGTACACCTGATTTTATCAGGGAAAACTACCCTCAGGTTGAACTCATTGAACCGGGTACCAACAAAGGCTTCGGTGCAGGTCACAATGAAGTGCTCGAAAAAATTGATTCAAAATACCACGCTATTATCAATCCCGATATCGTGATTGATAACGATGTGGTAAAAGTTATGTCAGATAA
>JAZRQI010000200.1:0-3098 GCA_045649705.1 Acutalibacteraceae bacterium | reverse complement strand
ACCTACGCGAAGACCCAGGTAAGCATTTGCTGCGCCGAACACAACCGCAAGAAGAACACCCATTACTATTGATGCTACAGTAATTTCAGGTGTCACTTTTGAGGCAGGAACGTATGGTTTGAATTCGTTTTTGTTATCCATATTTTCTCCAATCCGTCTTTAATGACTTTTTATTCCGAAGTATTATATCACAATAAGCAAATAATTGCAATACAGATATACGTTATCTGCAATTTTCCAACATTTTTACAACAAGATTGAAAGTTCTCTCTGTTGAGGAAATTGAAAGTTTCTCATTGACGGTATGAACCTCCGACAAATCAGGCCCCAATGCAACACAGTCAAGGTTATCCTTTGCTGACGAGAAAACTCCGCATTCAAGTCCTGCATGGATTGCCTCAAAACGTGGCTCGTAACCATTGAGTTCAGCAAAACATTCTTTATAAATTTTCTGAAGTTGTGAGTTTTCTTTGTATTCCCACGGCGGATAGTGACCTGATTCTTCCCACACAAAACCTATATTTTCCGAGAAAGTTTCAAGTTTTTCTTCAAGGAATCTGAGTGCTGCTTTCTTATTACTTCTGAGAGCAAAATGAAGAATGATTTTCTCTTCCTCAGTTTTCAGAATACCCAAGTTAAGAGATGTTTCAACAAGTCCCTCAATTTCCTTGCTCATTTCCACAACACCGTTGGGAGCAAGTGTAAGTGCAAAAATTATTTTTTCTCTTATATCTTCTGTGAGAACATTTACTGTTTCTTCTTTGGAAACGTTGACAATGTAATCAAAATCAGGTTCTCTTGATGAAATTTCATTCTTTATTATGTCAAGATATTTTTTAGTTTCACAAACAAAGCTTTCCTTATCTTTTGTAAGAACTGAAATTCTGCACAGGTTTGGAATAGCGTTGCTTTTATCACCGCCACCAACACTTATTAAATCAAATTTTTCACTCTTTGAAATATGATTCAGATATCTTCCCGCAAGGATGTTTGCATTAACTCTGCCGTCATTTATTTCAACACCTGAGTGACCGCCTTTAAGACCTCTGAGTGTTACTTCAACGAGAGTGCCCTTTTCTTCTTTTCTCTGAACAGGCATTGTGGCAACAAAATCACTGCCCCCTGCGCAGGAAACGGTGAGAATACCGTCTTCCTCTGCATCAAGGTTAATCATCTTTGTACCTTTAAGCACACTCATATCAAGTTTAAGCGCACCTACCATACCGATTTCTTCATCAGTTGTGAAAACTGCCTCCAGAGAAGGATGAGCAAATTTGTCACTGTCGAGAATTGCAAGTACCATTGCCACCGCAATTCCGTTATCAGCACCAAGGGTTGTCCCCTTTGCTTTTACAAAATCTCCGTCAACGTACAAATCAAGTCCATCTTTGAGGAAATCAATTTCGGTTTCTTCATCTTTCTGGCACACCATATCAAGATGTCCCTGAAGAATAACGGTTTCAGAACTTTCGTAGCCTTCTGTTGCATCCTTGAAAATCACAACATTATTATCATCATCTTTTATAAATTTAAGTTCCCTTTTCTCTGCAAAATCTGCACAGTAACGGGAAATTTTCTCCATATCCCCTGAACCTCTGGGAATTGAAGAAAGCTCTTCAAAAAAGTGAAACACCTTTTCAGGTTTAAGTCCGCTAAGTTTTCTCATTTCTTATCCTCCGAAAAACAATATAGGTTATTATAACACAAAACCAAACAAAAAGATATTACCAAATAAACGGTATCATACGGTATCTAACTTTTTGTTTATATTCAGTATAGCCCTCAAGTTCTCTTTCAAGAACTTCTTCTTCGTTTCTGATACGTTTCGCGATTATAAAAGGATATGCAAGAAAAATCAGGAATGAATATACCGAGCCTAAAACAAGAGGCATTGCTAAAAACAAAAGCACTGTTGCAAAATACATCGGGTGTCTGACAATACCGTAAAGCCCTGTGTCGATAACTTTCTGATTTTCCTGAACCTCTATTGTTCTTGAAAGATATGTATTTTCTCTGAGGACTTCCGCATAAAGAATGTATGCCAGAAGAAAAACTACAGATGCTAAAATCACAACACCTTTCGGCAAGGAACACCATCCGAAACGGAAATCCAACCCTGCTACAATAAATCCTCCGAGAAACATCAGTCCGCTGAGTTTTATAACAAGGCTTTGTTCTTCTTCCTTTTCCTTTGCATTAAGTCGCTTTTCAAGCAACTGAGGATTTCTGAACATCATAACTATCCCTGCAACAAACATAGGGACAAAAAGGATTCCCATAAATAACCAGCCGTTAAAAAACGCAATTGTACCTGCAGGTAAAAACACAAGAAGTCCCACAAGAATCACTCCTGTAAGGAATTTGACAAGTGCTTTTACAAACAAACTTTTAGTCATATTATCACCTCATCACAAGCATAAATCAGGTTCATAATTATTATCAATTAAAATACAATTATTCTGAAATTTTTCTGAGAAGTTTTTGTTATCTTCCAGTACACTTTCGAGTGTACAGCTTTCATCTTCAAGACGGTTTTCAATAACACAGGCGTATTTCTTTATGTCATCAAAATGATTTCTTATGTATTTTTCGCTCATCACAAGACAATGAAATTTTATGTTATCAAGATATTCTTTCTCAAAATCTTTTTTCCAATCAGATGGAACATAACAACCCTCAACAATCAGATTCTGATTGTTTTCTATGGCGGTCTTTATAATCTCCCTGACAACAGGCCATAAATATGAGGTCAGGTCTTCATCATCACTCAAAGGAGTGAGTTCTGTGTTTCCGCTGCGGATTAACCCCATTTTCAGATGGTCAATTGACAGATAGGGGTATTTATATTTTTCAAGAAGCTTCTGTGCAAGGCAGGTTTTACCTGTATGGGATGCACCTGTAATAAGAATAACCATTTCTTCTCAGTCCTAAATAAATTTATTTGATTTTATTATAACATTTTCCTGTTGGGTTTTCAATTGCAAAGCAAAATAAAAAAGCACCGACAAAGTCGATGCTTTTCTTGGCAGAGCGGACGCTGTTAAATCCGAACTCAAATCTGATTTTTTAACATCATTTAGAGAAATGACTTTTGAATC
>JAZRQI010000199.1:0-1794 GCA_045649705.1 Acutalibacteraceae bacterium | reverse complement strand
TGCTGACGGTGAAGATTGGTAATATCCACCCTGTCGAAATCAATCAATATAAGTTTTCCTATTCCTGCGCGTGCAAGAGCGATTGCAATGTTAGAACCAAGTCCTCCAAGACCGCAAATAGCAACTTTCGTTGATGAAATTTTATTCTGCAACACATCTCCATGTCTGTCACTTAAAGCTTTTATCCATTCTGCTTTTGATGGCATCATATCAACCACCTCCTACAAAGCTTACAACCTCAACGCTGTCGCCATCCTTAAAAATCGTTTCTTCGTATTGTTTTTTAGGAAGTATATCTCCATTAAGTTCAACAGCAACACGCATCAGGTCATAGCCGGCAGATGTCAGATACTCTGAAACCGATTTACCGTCAATTTCTATATTTTCGCCATTAATCTTTACCATGTTTTTCACCTCCGGAATGTAACAAAAAAGGAAGTCACCGATTTGGTAACTTCCACATATTCCATGTCAGCTTTGATGTCGCGCAAGGCATCCCTACGTTGGCATTATCCAAATCAGGTTCTCGGTCGGAGGTTATACCTCCCTCTCAGCCTGTAACACAAGCTCCCGTTTCCTATTAATTTTTATTTTACAAACAAAAAGAAGCCGCCGATTTGGCAGCTTCCGCTTATTCCATGTCAATTGCGATGTCGCGCAAGGCATCCCTACGTTGGCATTATCCAAATCAGGTTCTCGGTCGAAGGTTATACCTTCCTCTCAGCCTGTAACACAAGCTCCCATTTCTTTTTTCTGTTTAGTATATTATACCACTAATTATATAAAATTTCAATAGAAAAAATAAATTTTGTTAATTTTTATTAAAGTAAATCTGCCAGGTCATAAATCAGTTTTTCCGTTTTCACCCAGCCAAGGCATGGATCTGTAATGGATTTTCCGTATGTGCATTCTTCAGGCTTTTGTGCACCGTCTTCAATGTAACTTTCAATCATAAGACCTTTAACAAGTTTTTTTACATCATTTGAGTGTCTGCAGCTATGAAGAACTTCTTTTGCTATTCTAGGTTGTTCTGCCCATTTCTTTCCTGAATTTGCGTGGTTCGTATCAATAAGAACAGCAGGATTTGAAAGCCCTGATTTGTCGTATATTTCTGCAAGATGGATAAGGTCCTCGTAATGGTAGTTTGGCATAGATTGACCGTGTTTGTTGACATATCCTCTTAATATAGCGTGTGCATGAGGATTACCCTGACTTTCAACCTCCCAACCTCTGTAAATAAATGTGTGAGAGTGTTGTGCTGCAGTGATTGAATTCATCATTACAGAAAGGTCTCCGGCTGTAGGATTTTTCATTCCGACAGGGATATCCAGTCCGCTTGCAGTAAGTCTGTGCTTCTGATTTTCAACAGACCTTGCACCAACTGCAACGTATGATAAAAGGTCTGACAAGTATCTGTGATTCTCAGGGTATAACATTTCATCAGCACAAGTGAAGCCTGTTTCTTCTATTGCTCTTAAGTGAAGTTGTCTGATTGCAACAAGCCCTTTTAACATATCTGCTTCTTTTTGCGGATCAGGCTGATGAAGCATTCCCTTGTATCCGTCACCTGTTGTTCTCGGTTTATTTGTGTAAATTCTCGGAATAATAAGGATTTTATCCGAAACCTTATCCTGTACTGTTCTGAGGCGCGAGATGTAGTCAATAACACTGTCATCATGGTCTGCCGAACAAGGTCCGATAACAAGGATGAATCTGTCATCCTTACCTTCGAAGATGTTCTTTATTTCAACATCTCTTTTTTCTTTCATCTGTTCGTGTTTGTATGATAATGGA
>JAZRQI010000198.1:0-9237 GCA_045649705.1 Acutalibacteraceae bacterium | reverse complement strand
GCCTGTGCTTTGAAGTCTGCAAGGTTTTCTTTTTCACCAAGACCGAAATATCTGATGTTATCCATTGCCTTGGGCATTTCAAAGCTTAAGCCGAAACGGGGAAGGTCAGGGATGATTTCATCATTGATTTTCTTGAGAGTTGTTGTAACTCTGATTTTGCCTGATGAGAAAATTGTGTAAGTGATATTTGAAGTGAAGAGTTTTGCATTTTCACTTGCGATTTCATAGTCAACTGAAACCACCGCTTTGTTTTCGCATTTTTCAATGCTGAATCCTGTTGCTTTTGCATCAGCTTTTGAAAGTTCACCCTTGGTCCAGTCATCTTCTTTAACCCATTTTTCGTTATCGTGGTAAGCACGTTTGATGTTGGGAAGGAAGCCTTTTGTATTTCTTGCAGGGTCGTTGTTTACAAAATCTTTGCCGTCTGCAACGAAGTTTGTCATTTCGCCTGTAGTCTTGTCAAAAACAACTTTTCCTGTTTCTGTAAGGATTTCAACTGAATTGCCGTTTTCGTTTACTTCAATTTCTTTCTTTGAGCAGGGGACAAGTTTCAGTTCTTTGTAAGTTTCCTGAAGAGTGCACTGCTGTTTTGAAATCTGTTCTCCGTCTCTTGTGCAGATGAATGTGATGTGATATTCTTCTGTCTTTAAGAGTTTTGTTGTTATGGGAAGAATAACTCTCTTTTCAGTATTGGGAGCGATATTAACAACTAAATCTCCGTTTTCAACAATAACGCCGTTTTGGAGAAGATTCCATGTGAAAGAGTAAACGTCAGCATTTGTGAAATAGTTTGTGTTTTTGAAGAAGAATTCGTTTCCTTCATAGTGACGTACACGGATGGGTCTGTAAGCCTCTTTCATTTCCCATGCACCTGTGTGAGGAGTTCTGTCAGGGTAAATCAGACCGTCAACACAGAAGTTTGAGTCGTGGATTCTTTCACCGTGGTCGCCGCCGTAAGTGTATTTGTAGTTTTTGTTATAAGTTGAAGCAGCGTGGTCGCACCATTCCCAGATACAACCGCCCATATATTTGTCGCTTGAATAGAAAGCATCCCAGTATTCTTCAAGAGAACCGGGGCCTATACCCATAGCGTGAGCATATTCGCAGAGGAAGTAAGGCTTATCAAGGTTGATGATATGTTTTCTTACATATTTGGGTGTAAGCTTTTCACCGTAGAAAGAGGGGAGATATTCGTACATATTTGAGCCGATATCGTAAGCTTTTCTGTCAGTTGTATTACAGCTTTCGTAGTGTACGGGGATTTCGGGGCTGATAGCCTTTACAACACCGAATGCCGCATCGTGGCAGATGCCGTTACCTGCTTCGTTACCGAGAGACCACATAACAATACAGGGGTTGTTTCTGTCACGCATAACCATTCTCTTCACTCTGTCGCAGAAACGGGGTGCCCACTGAATATCGCCGGCAATTACGTTGATGTGGCCGAGGAAATCTCCGCATCCGTGAGCCTCAATATCTGCTTCGTCACAAACATAAAGTCCGTAAACAGAACAAGCAATAATGAAGAAGGGGTCGGGGGGATAGTGAGAAGTTCTCACTGTGTTGACATTAAGGGATTTCATAAGCTTAATGTCTTTGATAATATCGTCAAAATTCATTACATAACCCTTGTCAGGTGTTGAATCGTGGTGGTTGACACCCTTCATTTTAATGGGTTGTGAGTTGAATTTGTAAACGTCTTTTTCAATTGTGATTGTTTTGAAACCGATGATTGTTCTTACAAACTGGATGTCTTTGCCGTCCTTTGAAAGAGTAGCAACTGCAGTATAAACTTTCGGGTTTTCAGCATTCCATTCAGTTACGTTGAGTGAGGGGAAATTAGCATAGAATGTGTCACCAAGCTCACCGATGATTTCCTTGCTGTCGGTGTTGAGAGATGTGTTTGCAATTTCCTTGTCACCGTCAAAAATTGAAAGTGTAAGGTCGTTTGAATCTGCACCCTTAATCTGAGTCATAACAGTGAGTGAGTATTTGTCGTCACCGATTTTCTCAGGTGTGTAACAGATGTCGAAGATATATGTGTTTTCACATTCGGTGAGAAGAACGTCTCTGAAAATACCGTTTTCTCTGAACATATCCTGACATTCAAGGTATGTAGCATTTGACCATTTGTAAACTACTGCAACGAGTTCGTTTTCACCCTTCTGGAGTAAATCAGTGATATCGAATTCAGCAGAGTTGTGAGCACCCTCACTGTAGCCAACGTACTTTCCGTTTATGTAAAGGTCAAGGCTTGAAATAACGCCGAGGAAAGTAAGGATATATTTTTTATCAGTGTTTTCGATGTTGAATTTCTTACGGTAAACACCGCATGAAGAATCGGGAACAGAGGGATAGATTGACTTGTCAACATTGTTGAAAGGGAATCTTGTGTTAAGGTAACAGGGGGGTTCATAACCAATTCTCTGCCAGGTTGAGGGAACAGTTACTTTGTCAAAGACGAGTGAGTCTGTATCAAAGTTTTCTTCAAGAGTTGTACAGTCAGCGTAGTATCTGAAATCCCATTCACCGCTGAGGACTGTCACTGCATCACTTGAATAACGTTCAGTCATAAAGTCTGTTGAGAGAAGTTTTTCTTTTGTTCTGAAAGGGATAAAATATGCTCTTGCAGGGAGTTTACCGATTTCAACAACGGAAAAATCCTTGTAGTTTTTCTTGTTCATTGAGTAAATCATTGTTTTTTTGCCTCCTATTTTTTCTTAAAAATCTTTTTGATAACTGCACCGATTGCGGTTACTGCCGTTACGGCTGCAACACCGACGCCTATTTTCTTAGCAGTTTTCTTCTGTTCCTCAGTCATTACCTGATGGGGAAGTACTGCGCTTTTGCTTTGAAGACCGAAGTCTGTGAAGTAAAAGTCCTTAGTTTCAAAAGCAGGAATGTTTTCTTCGTCGATGGTGATAAGCTTAACACCTGTTCTGATGCCGTCGCTGTATCCGTTGAAGCCTGTTCCTTTGACCTGAGCCAGAAGAACACCGTCAACTTCTCCCTCAAAATCGTTTTTGTGGTCGTGACCGAAGAATGCACCTTTGACTCCGTGAGTTTTCAGACTGTCAAATTCTCCGTTATTGTAATCGGGGGGACAAGGACCTTCAAGCAGAGACCCTTTCACGCCGTCTTTGAGAACAAAGTATTTGTTAGAGAAAAGTTCCTGACCTTTGATTGCACCTGCAACATCAACGCCCTTGACTTCTTTGAGAAGACTGTATATTTCAGTAACGGGCATATGCTGGAATACAATTGCAGGAACGTATTCGCCGCCGTTTTTCTCTTTGAAGCTGTCTGCAACTGCCTCAAACCATTCTATCTGGTCATCGCGTACCCAGTCATAACCTGAGATATCGGGATTGTCACTTCTTGATTTACCTGAATCGATAAAGAAGAGAAGATACTTTGTTTTATTTCCCTTTCCTTTTATGCTTATGTAATGGTTTGCATATCCTGAGATACCTTTTTTATCTTCACGGACAAGTGAGTTTTCATAAGATGAGAAAATTTTAACGGGCAATTCAGGAGGAAGTTCTCTTGCATCGTGTTCGTGATTTCCCAGAACCATTGTGAAAGGAATGTTCATTTCACGGACAGTTTTTGTGATAGCGTCAATAGTTTCTTTTAAATCTTCTTCTGTCTTGCCGAAAGCGTTGTCACCGTTGTAAACCACAAGGTCAGGGGACAGTGACTTTACGGCAGTTTCGACAAGAAGAAGTGCATCTTCTGTTTTATTCTGAGTTTCCTTGTTATCTGACTTATATTCGTGCAGGTCAGTCAGGACAAGGATTCTGAATTTGCCGTTCTCGTTAAATTTAAGTGTTCTTTTTTTCATAAAATCCCACCTTAATCTATTTTAGTTTTGAGAATGTTGATTATCATTTTTGCCGCTTTGTAAATATCTCCGCAACCAAGTGTTATAACAAGGTCACCGCTTTCTGCATTCTTAGAAACATAATCTGCGATTTCTTCAAATGTATTGAACCATACGCTGTCAGGGATTTTTTCAGCAAGCTGAGAAGTATAAATTCCGTAAGTGTTGATTTCACGTGAACCCATAATTTCACTCATAACACATCTGTCAGGAATGCTGAGAACACGTACGAAATCGTCAAAGTGATTTTTGGTTCTTGAATATGTGAAAGGCTGGAAAATTGCCCATACCTTTTTGTATCCCATTTTCATTGCAGAATCAAGAGTAACTTCAAGCTCTGTTGGGTGGTGAGCGTAGTCGTCAGCAACTGTGATTCCCGCATATTTGCCGAGAATTTCAAATCTTCTGCCTGCACCTCTGAAACTTTCAAGACCGAAAATACATTCATCAATTGTTACTCCGCACTGGAGTGCTGCAACAATAGCGGAAAGTGCATTCATAACGTTGTGTTTTCCGGGAATTGAAAGTTTTACTCTGCCAAGAATCTGGCCGTTTTTGCAAACTTCAAAACTGAAGAAAGCACCTTCAGCAGCAATGTTCTCAGCATAATATGTGTTTGTGTTGTTGAAGCCGAAAGAAATCATTTCTTTGCCGTCGATTCCCTCGATAGCCTTGAGTGTGTTTTCGTCATCACCGTTATAGATAATGGACTTTGTTGCTTTAAGAGAGAATTTGTTGAAAGATTTGATAATGTTTTCAAGAGTTCCGAAATAGTCAAGATGGTCAGCGTCAACGTTAAGAATAACTGCAGTGTCAGGGAAAAGGTCAAGGAAAGTATCCTTGAATTCACAAGCCTCGCATACCATATGCTCGCTGTTACCTGCAAGACCGTAACTGTTTGTAAGGGGGAGTTTACCTCCGATTACTGCAGAAGGGTCTTTCTTTGATGCTACAAGAATCTGTGTGAGCATTGAAGTCACGGTAGTCTTTCCGTGAGTACCGCAGACACAGATGCAGTCGTTGTACATATTTGTAATTGCACCGAGAAGTTCAGAGCGTTTGAAAGTGGGGATATCAGAATTCAGTGCCGCAATAAGCTCAGGGTTGTCTTCCATAATCGCAGCAGAATAAACTATCATTTCAGCGTCTTCAATGTTTTCTGCTTTCTGACCGAGAATAACGTTTATTCCTAATTTTCTGATGCGGTCGAGAATATCACTTTCGTTGTTATCTGAACCTGAAAGCTCATATCCTTTTGTATGAAGTATCTCAGCAAGGGGGCACATACCTGAGCCTCCGATGCCGATAAAATGAATCTTTTTAACTTGCTTTAAGAGTATTTCTATGTCTGTCACAGAAACCGCACCTTTCGAATTTAACTTTATCCTACTTATTATATTACATATTAAAGAAAAAATAAACACTTTTATGCAAAAAATACTCCATATTTATGCAAAAAATACTCCATATTTTTCACCTTGACGAAAGAAAGTTCATATTATATTTTAAGATATTATTTTATATGCCATTAAAAAGCGGTGAAAATATGAAACTTTTAATAATAACTGCCGACAAAAGGCAGGTCTATATGTCAGAAAGGCTCTCTGAAAAAGGCTTTGACTGTACTTTTTATACACCTGATTTATTTGTGGGTGACAACCTTTGTCAGTTTGACGGAGCAGTTTTTGCATTGCCCAGCGTAAAGTTTTCAAGGATAAACTGTGAATACGATGTAAGGCTTGAAAACATCCTGTCCCTCGTGAAAAAAGGAGGATTTGTTTTCAGTGCAATGGCTGATGAATCTTTTCTGGGGGCGGTAAAAGACAGCGAACTCGTAAACTATGACTATTACAGCCGTGAAGAACTTGTGGTTTTCAATGCCTATCTTACTGCTGAGGGTGTCCTTGAACTTGTGCTTGTAAACAGTAATGTTACTCTGAGAAATCTTGAAATTCTCGTTACAGGCTACGGTAAAACAGGTGAAGCAATAGCAGACATAATGTCACGTAATTTTGCATCTGTCACCGTTGCTGCAAGGAAAGAGAAAGACAGAGCACGTGTAATCAGCAGAAATATGAAAGCCATCTCTTTTGACGAAATCAAAGACTGTGCAGAAAAATTTGATTTTGTTATCAATACAGTTCCTGCAGAAGTGATAGGTAAAAATCTGCTCAGCAGATTCAGGCAGGACTGTGTGTTTCTTGAAATTGCTTCAAAACCGTATGGTATAGACATACAAAGCGGGGAAAATCAGGGCAAGAAAGTGATAATTGCCTCGTCTTTGCCCGGTAAATATGTTGCCAGGTCGGCAGGTGTTTTCATCGCGGATACTATAACGAATATTGTAAAGGAGGAAGGCATAAATGACTGAAATTAAAGCAGGCTTTGCTCTGTGTGGCTCCTTCTGTACGTTCTCAAAGGTGATACCGCAGATGAAAAGCCTGAAAGATAAAGGTGTTGATTTATATCCCATAATGAGTGAGATTGCGTATGGGACAGATACCCGTTTCGGAAATTGCGAGGATATTATAAACGAGATAGAAGAAATATGTTCAAGGAAAATTATTGCTACGGTAAAAGATGCAGAGCCTATAGGTCCTAAAAAGATGCTTGATATTCTGATTATTGCACCCTGTACGGGAAATACCCTTGCGAAACTGGCAAACGGCATCGCAGACACGTCTGTTACACTTGCAACGAAAGCACATCTGAGAAATTCAAAGCCTGTGCTTATAGGAGTTTCTACAAACGATGCTCTGGGAAATGCTGCAAAAAACATCGGCAACCTTATGAATTATAAAAATATATTTTTTATACCCATGAGGCAGGATGACCCGAAAGATAAACCCAATTCAATTGTGGCAGATTTTTCACAGACCTATGCGGCAATGTTGGATGCACTGGAAAACAAACAGATTCAGCCTGTGATAATTCAGCCTGAAAAATCTTGACAAGAAAAAATTCTCTGTGTACAATGTTTCCTGTAGAGTAATACAAAGCGGGGGATGTAAATGAACAGAACACTCTTTAAAATTGCAATGATAATCCTGTCTTTTCTGACTGCGGTGATTCCGTTTTTCGGCAGTATAGATTATGATAATCTGCCTATAGATTTTCAGGTGGAAAGCGTAAATGACGTTTATGTGACTTCGGATAAAAACAGCACTGTTGTCAGTGAATATCCTACGATAATAAAACTTTCTCATCAGAAAAACGAGTCAGATAACGGCAAAATTCTAGTGGCTTTTGAAAATTGGGGAAGCACTTACCCCGTTTACAGAAGTGACGATGACGGTGAAAGCTGGAATTATCTCTGCAATGTAAAGGATAATCTGAACCAGGGTTACTGGAACGAATGGATGCCGTTTTTGTATGAACTTCCTGCTGATATGGGCAGCTTTGAAAAAGGCACAATAATCCTTGCTGCAACATCAATTTTGGGCTCAGGTGACAATGTTTCTGCAAGTACAATAACACTTTATTCAAGCACAGACCTTGGCAAAACATTCAATGCTTTCTGCAATGTTGACGAAGCAGGAGGAATTGATTGGGGTGTATGGGAGCCGTATTTCATCTACGAGGAAGAAACAGGCAGACTTTTCTGCTTCTACTCAGATGACTCAGACCCTGAACATTCACAGAAGTTAGTTTATAAATACACAACTGACCTTGTGAATTGGAGTGGAAAGTATGAGTGTGTTGCCTGTGAAGATTCTTCACTCAGACCGGGTATGCCATCAATTGTGAAATTAGGCAACGGTGAATATTATCTTGTCTATGAAATGGTAGGTATTTCAGGTAACCCAATTTATTACAAGAAAACAAAGTCCCTTGATGATTGGGGAGATGTTTCTGATTACGGCAAGCCTGTAAAAGCATTGGGTAAAACTTTCGGTTCGTCTCCCTATGTTGCGTGGACACCTGTGGGAGGGGAGTGCGGAACACTTGTGGTTGTCGGTAAACACCCTGTTAAAGGCAATAGCAAAACGGGCGCTGATATGTTCCTGAGCTTTGACTACGGTAAAACGTATATCCCCGTAGATAATCCGATTCCTTATTCTTTAGATCCCTACGAAAGATGCTCTTATAGTCCTGCAATGTTGTTTTCAGAAGACGGTACAACACTTTATTATGTGAACAACCCGCCGTGCTTTGATGAAACATACAAAATTACACTTGCGAAGATAAAAATATCTGAATAATTATGAGTATGCACTGACTTTTTCATTGAATAAGTCAGTGCTGTTTTTTTATAATAAATCTTAATAAAGCAATCGAGATTTTTAATTTGACATAATGTATAAATTTTGTTAGAATGAAGATGCTGGAAGTATATAGAAGAGGAGGTGAAATTATGAAAAAGATTATTTCAGTTATAGCTCTTGCGATGGTACTTATTCTTTCTATGGCAGTTATGGTATCTGCTGAGAATGTTACAGCTGACAACAGTGGTTTCAGTAACGTTCAGTTTTCAGACGGATATCGCGGTTTCTGTATAGACGCTGATTTAAGTGGTGCGGGTATCGGAGATAATTTCACTTCTGCTACGGATACTTCTGTGGCAAAGAATAACACAACAGGTGTTGATGTTTCACAGCAACTTAAAATTCTTATTACACAATGCTTCAATGAGATTTTTGTGTCAGACGGTAACGGCGGATATGTGATGGATAGCCTTAAGGCTGACTCATCTGTTCAGAGTGCCGTGTGGAACATTACAGACGGAAGATATATCTGGGGTGAAAGCAAGACTTTTGTTGAAAAAGTAAATTCTTATGACGGACCTGAAATTCCTGATGAGGGTTATGTGCTTACTCTTGAAAACGGAGACACAATAACTTTCTATTTCAAGGTTTTTGAACCGCAGAAATCAGGTCAGCAGTCATTCTTTGCTTATAAGATTGTGACTAACGAAGAACCCGCAACACACGAACACGTTTACGATGAGCAGAAATCAGACGATGAAAACCATTGGAATGAATGTGACTGTGGTGACAAGAAAGACGTTGAAGAACACAAGGGTAATACACCTGACTGTGTGACACCGTCAACTTGTGAAGGATGCGGTAAAAAACTTGCTGATGAAGATTCAGATAACCATACAGGCAAAACAGTAGTTAAGAACGAAAAACCTGCAACAGAGTTTGAAGACGGTTACACAGGTGACACACATTGTGCAGACTGCGACGAGCTTCTCGAACAGGGTAAAGTAATTCCTGCAACCCACAAACACGTTTACGATGAGCAGAAATCAGACGATGAAAACCATTGGAATGAATGTGACTGTGGTGACAAGAAAGACGTTGAAGAACACAAGGGTAACACACCTGACTGTGTAACACCATCAACTTGTG
>JAZRQI010000197.1:0-8928 GCA_045649705.1 Acutalibacteraceae bacterium | reverse complement strand
TATTTTGCCTGAGCCTGATTTTTAACTTCGTTTGCAAATTTGATTGACTCAGCCATATTTGTCTGACCGTCAATATTATTTATGATTTCTGTTTCTTCTTTCTCGGGTTTTGTAATTTCACCGAAGTCGCCATAACTGATTCCGCAAAAAACAAGTTGCAGAAAAGACAGTATTGTTGCGATAATTTTTGTGACAGCGTTCATAAAAACACCTCTCTCTGTTTTATGAAAATATTTTAATACAATATGGAAATAATGTCAAACTAAAACTGCTTTTAAAAATAATTTATCGAAAAACAATAAAAATATATTGACAAACACAAATCAGATGGTTATAATGATGCCGTAAAGTACATTTTTACTTGGAGGTAAAGTTATGTTGAAAATTTCAAACAAAGTTTCGATAAACATATCTATCGTAATATCAGTTCTGTTTTTTATAGCGTGTATTGCGGGCGCTTTTATAATGCCCACACTTGTTAATATGCTGATTGATACACCTGATAACATCGGAAACAGGGGAGATATCACGGAAACGGGAAGACTTCTTGTACATATAGCATCGTATCTAATTCTTGCAGTGTTTGTTGTTGCAGACATTTTTATGTTTTTACTTTTGTTCAGGGTAAAGAAAGGTCTTGTGTTTACAGAAATCAGCGTTTCTCTTATCCGCTGGGTTTCCTGGTGTTGTTTTGCAGTATGTTTTCTGTTTGCATTTTTGGGGATATATTTTCAGCTCAGTTTTATAGTTGCTTTCTTAGGTACTTTTCTTGGGGTGTGCTTAAGAATAATTAAGAATGTTATTGCAGAAGCAGTAGAAATTAAAAATGAAAATGATTTAACAGTATAAAGACGGGGAATATAAAAAATGATAATTATAAATCTTGATGTAATGATGGCGAAAAGGAAAATGTCATTGAATGAGCTTTCGGAAAAGGTTGGCATTACTCTTGCTAATCTTTCAATTCTCAAAAACAACAAAGCAAAGGCAATAAGATTTTCAACCCTTGATGCAATCTGCAAAGCACTTGACTGTAAGGTTGAAGATATTATTGAATATGTGGAGTGATTTAAGGAGGTTTCAGTATGGATAATAATGTTAACGAAAACAAAGAAATTATTGAAGTAAAAGAAGAAAAAGTTGAAGCAAAAGAAGAACCGAAAAAGATTCGTGAATTTACAAACTATGACAGTGTTTTTGCCTGGTTTGCTTACATAGCATCGTACCTTTTCTGTCTTGTGTTTCCTGTGTCAAGTACACCTTTCGGAGGAATGTTATTTATAATAATGATGTTTCTTTTCACTTTTATTTTTCTTAAAGCAAAAGGCAACAAAATTCCCGCAACGTCTGTTCTGACAGGTGTTTCAGCAGTGGTTTTGTCATCATCTCTTATTATTTCTTCAAATTCATTCATACACTTTTTTGCTTATGTTTATTGCCTTTGTGCTTATTGCTATTTTGTTTATACTGCTCAGGGCAATACAATCAGAAAAGGTATTTCAAATTATCTGCTTGCTGATTGGACAGAGTCTGTTTTTGTTCTGCCCTTTGTGTCACTTAAAAAACCACAGATGCACCACGCAATGTTTTCAGGAAAAAGAAAAGGAACTCTTGGTGTAATCAAGAAACTTGCATTGGGTCTTGGCATTACCATAGTACCCACGTCAATTGCAGTTACTTTGCTTTCTTACGATAAAAGCTTCACGGACCTTGCAGGTAAGATTTTTACATTTGACGGAAATGAACTGTTTACTCAGCTTTTGAGTCTTACCCTTGCAATACCTCTCGGATTTTGTCTGTTTGGTCTGTATCTTTCATCAAACGATAAAGTAAATCCAAGAATCAATGAAGAAAAAACACTGAAACTTGCAGAGAAAGTGAGCATCGCTCCGCTTGTTACAGTTGTTGCAGCAGTAGTTCCGTTGTTTGCAGTTTATGTTTTGTTCTTTGTTTCACAGTGGCAGTATTATGTTTCAGGCTTTACAGGAAAACTTCCTGAGGGTTTCAGTTATGCCGAATATGCGAGAGAGGGTTTTTTTCAGCTCTGCACAGTCTCTGTAATAAATCTTGTGATAATTGTTTCGCTGATTCTGTTTACGAAAAAGAGCAAAGGTACTTCTGTAACTCTGAAAATAATAACAGTGCTTTTCTCAGTTTCAACACTTATTCTCATCAGCACTGCTATTGCAAAGCTTGTAATGTATATTGACATTTACGGTCTCACTCAGAAAAGAGTTTATGCTGCATGGTTTATGGTTGTTCTTGCACTCGTTTTTATTGCAGTAGCAATCAGCAGATTTGTACCGAAAATCAGCGTAGTTGCCGTTTCAGCTTCGATTTTTGTTGTGTTGTTTACTTGCCTTGCACTGTGCAACGCAGACAGAATTATTGCCAAGTACAATGTTGATATGTACATAAGCGGAAAACACAAGGTTATAGACATTGATGCTCTGGCATCATTAGGAGATGCATCAACGCCGGACCTTGTAAGACTCGCAAAATATATTGATGAAAAAGAAGGTACAGATATATTAGAGAGAGTAAAAAAAGAAGATACATCTTATGATTGCGACGTTGATGATGGTTTTTATTATTATGATGAGTACTATTCGGATAAATACATGCATTATTGTCTTATAGAGTGGCTCGTTTCTTACAAAACAAGCACGGAGAACTCAAAAAACGATTTGTTTGCATTTACAGTTAACAGTATAAATGCAGAAAAATCACTCAGAGAAGCAGGAATAATAAAGTAAAACAAAAATCCCTCTCATTAGAGAGGGATTTTTCGCTTAAATTATTTCAGATAAAATTGTGTTGGAAAGGAGAAAGCCTTGTCTTGTGAAGTATAAATTTTCTCCGTCAAAATTCATCAGTTTCATATCGATAAACTTTTGGGAATTATTTAAAATATTTTCAAAATTTTCTTTGCTGAATTTTTCGGAAGATTCTTTTTTTGAAAGACCTTTTGCAAGTCGTAATTTCAGCATTGCAAATTCACTGAAACTTCCGCCGTCGCCGTCGGGAATATATTCTGTAGGATTTTTAAGATATTCTTCAAAGTTTCTTTCGTGATAAAATCTTTTTTTATTCATGAAAGAATGAGCAGCAGGACCAAGTCCTAAATATTCTTCCGAGTTCCAGTACTTCAGATTATGTTTACTTTCAAAACCGGGTTTTGAAAAGTTTGAAATTTCATACTGATTGAATCCTGCATTTTCAAGATAACTGCAAACAAAGTCATACATATCGCAAACGGTATCTTCGTCGGGGAGAGGAAGAGTATCTTTTCTTCTGTGAAAGAGGGTGTTTTCTTCGATTTTAAGAATGTATGCGCTGATGTGTTTCGCTCCTGAATTTACAACAAAATCCAAAGTTTTTTCAAGGCTTTCTATTGTCTGTTCGGGAACACCCAACATCACATCGAGTGAAATGTTTTCGATGCCGTAAGCTTTGCAAAGTTCAATTGAGTTCTTCACTTTTTCTCTGTCAGAATGTCTGCCGAGAATTTTTCTTTCATCGTCAACTGCAGATTGAAGTCCCATTGAAATTCTGTTGACACCTGATGCTGCCAGAGTTTTTATGAGTTCTTCATCACAACTTGAGGGATTAACTTCAACGGTTATTTCACCTTTTGAAAAGTGAAACTGATTATTTGCATTTTCAATCAGATTTTTCAGTCTTTCTTTGCCGAAAACAGAGGGAGTTCCTCCGCCTAAATAAATTGTATCAGCAAAGATGTTTTCGTGAAAAATTATTTCTTTATTCAGTGCATCAAGGTACAGGTCTTTCTTTTCGTCGGTGCCTCTCATTGAGTAGAAATCGCAGTAGGGACACTTCGTCTGACAGAAAGGAATGTGAATATAAATCCCCGTCATACAAGTTTGATTCCTTTAATTTTCTGATTGCGAAGACCGAGAACAAGCATATCGTCATAGATTGCAGGGGATGCCTCAATAAGACTTCCGGGAGTGATTTTTCTGATGAGTTCACCTGTTTTTGCATTGAGCATTACAAGTTCACCTGAAACGTCGGCATTTATAACTACGCTCACACCGTCTTCACCTGTTACAACAACGGGAGATGACCAGGTGTAGTTTGTTCCGTCGTAGAACCAAGCCTGTTCACCTGTATCTTTTTTCAGTGCAGCAACACCGCCGCGGTATCTGTCGGGGAAATGTGCAAGAGGAACAAAAATCAAATCTGCACAGTCGTTTTTACCAAGTGCGATTGTACCCTGCACACCGCCTGATGTGTCGGGGATAGTTGCACAGTTGAAAGTCTGTTTCCAAACGATTTCACCTGTTTCCGCATCAATTTTGAAAACGGGGATGTCACCTCTGCCTCCGTTTTGAGTCCAGTGAAGAGAAGTTGAAATATAGAGGTAAACCTTGTCACCCTCTTTTTCAAGAACAGGTGAGCAGTTTGTGTCATCAACAACATCCTGCATCCAGATAACTTCAAGTGTGGTCATATCAATGCAGTAGAGATAACCGCCGTTGTCGGCAATGTACATATACTGCTCGTAAATTACGGGACTTGTTTCAAAGCCGTACCAATAAGTTGTGGCATTGCTACGTGATGTGGTGACTTTGAGTTTAACAGGTTCGTCAGGATTGATTGAGAGAGTTCCGTTTGTTTTGTCGTAGTGAGAGTTAAGACGGATTGTGTATATGAGTCCGTTTTCACAGGGGTAAACAAGAGTGTCTGTGCTTGCGCACACAAGGGCAGAGGAGTCAAACGCGCCCCATGTTCTGTGAGCAATGCTGTCTGCGCCGTTATATTCTTTGAGAACGGTACAGTCGAGGAGATTGATGATAAACATTTTCGGTGAAGCGCCTTTGGGGTTGTAGTCGCCTGCACCAACGTACATAATGGGATAACCTCTGGGGTCAAGAGCACCTGCACCCTTGAAAGTATATCCGAGACTTATGGAGTTTCTTGTAGGAGTTCCGTCCTCAAGGTCAAGGAAATAAATTGTGCCTGACATTGTGGCATAGATTACTTCAACAAGGTTTTCTTTTGCTTTTTTCTCAGGGAAAATGTTCATATTATTTTTTGTTTCGTTATCCCATTTTACAATGAGAGGCTGACCTGTCCAGCCGCTGCCTGTCCACGCGGGATAACCTGAGCCTGAGGGGAGAGTGCCTGTTGTGACCTGCCATGTATCTTCAAAACCTTTGTCCTCAAGTTTTGCAGAGCCGTAAACGGCACTGTCGCGGTAGTTGTTTCCGCGGAAAGTTATAATACCCTCAAGGGCAGAATAGTTGTTTTCATTACCGAAATAAAAACCTGAAAGTGAGTATTTGTCGATTTTTGTAGTGCCTGAATAAATCTCGGTTTTAAGTCCGAAGTTTTCGGGATTAGTGTTATCTGTAGAATGGGGTACAAATCCTGTTTCTTCAATCTCAGGAATGTTTTCTACACCCGCTTCTCCTTTTTGCGGAGCACTTGTTGAAATTTCTGTTTCCATTTCAGCAAGATTTCCTCTGTGTTCAACAAAACTGTAGGATGCAAGTACAACTGCAAAAACAGCGGCAATTGCCAGAAGTGCAATTGATATATTTTTCCTCATTTTATCATCTCTCCGTAAGTATTCAATCAAGTCAAAAGCAGCCGTATAAGGCTGCTTTAATTTTAGTATTTGATAAGGTAGTTATTGATTTCCCACTGAGAAACCATAATGCTGTATTCACGCCATTCAGCTTTTTTACCTTCGATGTATTTTTCGAAAACGTGTTCGCCAACTGTTTCACGGACAAAGGGGTCTTTAACGCTTTCTTTGATTGCCTCTTCAAGAGATTTGGGAAGCATTTCAATGTTGTTTTCTTTGAGTTCTTCCTCTGACATATCGTAGAGGTTGTCATAGATGGGTGCTACTGGTTTAAGACCTTTCTTGATTCCGTCAAGACCTGCTGCAAGGCAGAGTGCCATTTCAAGATAGGGGTTGCATGAGGGGTCGGGACTTCTCAGTTCAACTCGTGTTGCATTACCCCTTGCCGAGGGAATTCTGAGAAGACTGCTTCGGTTACTTACACTCCATGAGATGTAAACGGGAGCTTCGTAGCCGGGAACAAGACGTTTGTATGAGTTTACAAGGGGATTTGCAAAGCTTGTGATACCCTTGATGTGTTCCATAATACCTGCAATGAATGAGTAAGCGTCTTCACTTAAGCCAAGTTCATCATCGGGGTTATAGAAAGCGTTTTTGCCATCTTTGAAAAGTGACATATTTGTGTGCATACCTGAACCGCAGATACCGAAAACGGGTTTGGGCATAAATGTTGCGTGAAGACCGTGTTTTTCTGCAATAGTTTTAACGACGTATTTGAAAGTAACAACATCATCTGCAACATGGAGAACTTCACCGAAACGGAAACCGATTTCGTGCTGACCGTCAGCGCATTCGTGATGAGCTGCTTCAATTTCAAAACCGATTTTTTCAAGTGCAAGACAAATATCACGACGGCAGTTTTCGCCAAGGTCTATGGGGCCTAAGTCAAAGTAACCTGCTTTGTCTGCAGTTTTTGTTGTGGGATTTCCGTTTTCATCACGTTTGAAAAGGAAGAATTCGCATTCGGGACCTACGTTGAAGCTATATCCCATATCTTCAGCTTCTTTGATTACTTTTTTGAGAATATTTCTGGGGTCGCCCATGAAAGGAGTACCGTCTGTTGAATAAACGTCGCAGATCATTCTTGCTGTGTCGGGACACCAGGGGAAGATTGCGAATGTATCCATATCAGGTTTAAGGTACATATCAGACTCGTCAATTCTGACAAAACCTTCAATTGAAGAACCGTCAAACATACAACCGCCGTCAAGTGCTTTTCCGAGTTGTTTTACGGTGATTGCCACGTTTTTCGGAGTGCCGAAAACGTCTGTGAACTGAAGTCTTACGAACTCAACGCCTTTTTCTTTTGCGATGTTGAGTATATCCTCTTTAGTATAACCCATAAAAACCGTTCTCCTCTCAGTGTTTGCGAGATATTTTACATTTAATAATTATAACATAAGGTCAGATTTTGTCAATTAACAAAAGTGCAGTTAAAAATAGATTTATTATAAGATTATTAGTTACTATTACATATAATTCATAAAATTAAAAGAAAATTTGTAATATAAACACTTTAAAATTCTGATATTGTATGTTATAATATTTTGATGAATACCCAAAAAAGAACAGGCGGTGAAAGCGGGAAATGGTTAAAAAGTTAATACTCCCGATGGCGGTAATTTGTTTTCTGCTTTCTCTTATGTGTTCCTGCAATAAAACGGGTGCAGAATCAGAAGAAACAACAGCTCTGAAGACCGTTGAAGACAGCAACGGAAAAAAGTTCTCGGCCATTGTGGACAGTGACGGATTTTTACTTCTCGGTGACAGAAGTCAACTTGCAATAACAGTTGATGATGGCAAAGGCAAACCCGGTAAAAATGCAGATGGTGAGTTTGTCACGAGGACAGAAGAGTTTCCGTATACTCTTGTTGTGGAAAATGAAATCCATACCAAATTTATGAGAATACCGATTCCTGAAAATTGGACAAACAAAAGCGATGAACTGATAGAATTTGTTTATAATGATGGTGACAGAGAGGCATCTATTACTGTTAATGAACGGTATGGAATGACGGTAAAAGAGTGTCAGAAAGAAATTAAAGACACCATGAATATCCTCGGCAAGGGAACAGAAGAAAATGTTAAGCTTGTGTTCGGCGATGCTGTTAAAATCAGTTATGAATATGAAGGATTGACCAAAACAGTTTTTTATATTTTTAACGTAGAAGAGAGAACATACTTTGTAAGAATCAGTGCAGATGGAAATCTGTTTGAAACAATAAACTTTGAAGAAATAGTAAACACGATGAAATTCAGAAAGGGAGAATAGATATGTTATTTACTCAGGAAGTGGGAATAGACCTTGGTACTGCAAATACACTTGTTTTTGTTAAGGGAAAGGGAATTGTAATAAGAGAGCCTTCTGTTGTTGCAGTGGACGAGCGTTCAAATCCCCCCAAGGTTGTGGCAGTAGGTACAGAAGCAAAAGAAATGATCGGCAGAACCCCCGGTTCTATCGTTGCAGTGCGTCCTCTTAAAGACGGTGTTATTGCAGACTTTGATATCACATCAGATATGCTTAAAGAATTTATCCGCAGAGCAATCAGCGGTTCACCTTTCTCAAGAGCAAAGGTAAGAATCTGCATTCCCTCAGGTGTTACAAGCGTTGAAAGACGTGCAGTTCACGATGCGGCAAGAAGTGCAGGTGCAAAATACGTCAGCCTTATTGAAGAGCCTATGGCAGCTGCAATCGGTGCAGGTCTTCCCGTAAGAGAAGCAAAGGGCAGCCTTGTTGTTGATATCGGCGGCGGTACTGCAGAAGTTGCTGTAATTTCTCTGGGTGACATTGTAACTTCACGTTCAGCAAGATGTGCAGGCGACAAGCTTGACGAAGCAATCATTGCTCACATCAGAAAGAAATACAATGTTCTTATCGGTGAAAGAACAGCGGAAGAAATCAAAGTTACAATCGGTTCAGCATACCCCTATGAAAACGAGGGTACAATGACAGTCAAGGGCAGAAGCCAGATCGACGGTCTTCCCAAACTTATTGAAATTTCAGCAGACGAAATCCGTGAGGCACTTGCTGATTCAGTCAGCCTTATTGTTGAAGCAATCCGTTCAACTCTTGAGAAAACTCCTCCTGAACTTGCATCAGATATTATCGACAACGGTATTATGCTTACAGGCGGCGGAGCACTTCTCAGAGGTCTTGATAAACTTATTGCAATCGAAACAAAAATGCCTGTTCATATCGCAGAGAATCCTCTTGATTGCGTTGTTAACGGTACAGGCATAAGTCTTGAATCAAACGCACTTTAATCCGAAAGGAATAAAACTATGGGAGAATTTTTCAGAAGCAAAAAATTTAA
>JAZRQI010000196.1:0-3476 GCA_045649705.1 Acutalibacteraceae bacterium | reverse complement strand
AGAAGAAGGCCAGACACCTCTTCAGATTAAGCTTTCTCAGCTTTCAGGTATCCTTACAAAGCTCGTTCTCGGTATCTGTGTATTCCTTTTCGCATTCACAATGATTACAGAGTACTTCGGCGGAGCTTTTGCAAATGGTTTTCCGTTCCATGTTGTTCTTGACAGCTTTATGATTGCGGTTTCTCTTGCAGTTGCTGCTATTCCCGAAGGTCTTGCAGCAGTTGTTACAATCGTTCTTTCAATCGGCGTTACAAATATGTCAAAGAAAAACGCTATTATCAGAAAACTTACTGCGGTTGAAACTCTCGGTTGTGCTCAGATTATCTGTTCAGACAAAACAGGTACACTTACACAGAATAAGATGACAGTTGTTGACCACTACGGTGACAACGAAGAACTCCTTTCAAAAGCGATGGCACTTTGCTGTGACGCTTCAATTGATGAAGAGGGTGTTGTTACAGGCGAACCTACTGAGGCTGCACTTGTAAACTACGCAAATTCACTCGGCTTCAATAAAAACGACCTTGTGAAAGCTGCTCCCAGAATCGGTGAAGCACCCTTTGATTCAGGCAGAAAGATGATGTCAACTGTTCACAACATTGACGGTGAAATCATTCAGTACACTAAAGGTGCTCCTGACGTTATTCTCGGTAAATGTAAGTTTGCTGAAGTTGACGGTAAAGTTGTTGAGTTTACTGATGAACTCAAAGCAAAAGCACTCTCAGACAACAAACGTATGGCTGACCAGGCTCTTCGTGTTCTTGCTTGTTCTTACAGAAAATATGATTCTGCTCCCGCTTCATTTGAACCTGAAGCGCTTGAAGAAGACCTTGTTTTCATCGGTCTTACAGGTATGATTGACCCTGCTCGTCCTGAGGTTAAAGATGCTATTGCAGAATGCCGTTCAGCAGGTATCACACCTATTATGATTACAGGTGACCATAAAGATACTGCTGTTGCTATCGCAATTCAGCTTGGTATTATTGAAAATGACTCTGCAGCTATCACAGGTGCTCAGCTTGATGAAATCAGTGATGAAGATTTCGCTGAAAGAGTTACAGAGTTCAGAGTATATGCTCGTGTACAGCCCGAACACAAAACAAGAATCGTTAATGCATGGCGTGCAAAAGGTATGATTACCGCTATGACAGGTGACGGTGTTAACGACGCTCCCTCAATCAAGAGTGCAGACATCGGTGTTGGTATGGGTATTACAGGTACTGACGTTACAAAGAACGTTGCAGATATGGTTCTTGCAGACGACAACTTTGCAACAATCGTTTCAGCAGTTTCAGAAGGCAGAAGAATTTACGACAACATCAGAAAGGCAATTCAGTTCCTCCTCGGTTCAAACCTTTCAGAAGTTCTTTCAATTTTCACTGCTACAGTTCTTAAATTTACAATCCTCAAACCCGTACATCTTCTTTTCATCAACCTTGTTACAGACAGTATTCCTGCTCTTGCTCTTGGTCTTGAAAGACCTGAAAAAGACATTATGCAGCGTAAACCCCGTAAGAGCAACGAAGGTATCTTCGCTGGCGGTATGGGTATTGACGTATTCTATCAGGGCGCACTTGTTACAATCCTTACACTTGCAGCATTCTTCATCGGTGAATTCCTTGAAACAGGAAAATGGGTATTCTATGATGTACCCGAAAGCGGTGTTGGTATGACAATGGCATTCCTTACAATGTCAATGTGCGAAATTTTCCACTCATTCAATATGCGTTCACAGAGAGGCTCTGTTATCAGTATGGTATTCGGTCAGAAGTCACACAACCTCGTTCTCTACGGTGCAATGGTTGCTTCACTTCTTCTCACAACTGCAATTATTGAAATCGAACCTCTTGCAAGAGCTTTTGAATTCACACACCTTGATATCAAAGCATATGCTATCTCAATCGGTCTTGCTTTCCTTGTAATTCCCATTGTTGAAATCATCAAGGCAGTTCAGAGGAAACTTTCAAAAAATAAATAATTCACATTTTAGTCAGTCGGTGTAAAAACCGACTGATTTTTTTATTGACATATCAACTGAAAGTTGATAAAATAATTCATATCAACTAACATTGGCAAAGGGATTTTTTTATGGAAAAGTTGAACATTGGTGAAAAAATAAAAAAACATCGCGAAATGCAGGGGATTACACAGAGTGAGTTAGGAAGACTTCTTTCTGTTTCAAACCGTGCTGTTTCCAAATGGGAAAATGGCGAGTCATATCCCAGTCTCGAACTTATAAGACCTCTTTCTGAAATACTTAACATTGGTATCAAAGATTTACTTGGCGAAAAAACTGATACTGATAAACACGATTTTTCATTTGAACCGTGCAGAAAAATGTTTTCACTAAAAAAGCTTTATACTGTTGCACGTGGACCTTCAAGCTCACATACAATCGGACCTGAAAGAGCATCACAGCTTTTTAAAAGCAGAAATTCTCAGGCGGATAAATTCAAAGTGGTTCTTTTCGGTTCTCTCGGTAAATCAGGTAGAGTTTTCAGCGTTGACAGTCTTATCAGAAATGTTTTTCTCCCTGTAAAGACTGAGGTTATCTTTGACCTCGATACAGAAAATCTGCCTCATCCCAACACAATGAAATTTACCGCATTTAAAGACGGCGAAGTAATTGATGAAAAGTTTATTATCAGCGTTGGTGGCGGTTCTGTTGAAGTCTATGGTGAAGATGCAACTGAGGGTGAACTTGTTTATCCTCACACCACTTTTTCAGAAATTGCCCTTTATTGCCGTGAGAAAAATATAAAACTCTGGGAATATGTTGAAGAGGTTGAGGGTAAAGAAATCTGGGATTACCTGAGAAACATCTGGGAAGTTATGAAAAAATCCGTCAAAGACGGACTTGAAACCACCGGTGTACTTCTTGGAGGTCTCAATGTTCAGAGAAAGGCAAAATACCTTTTCCGTCAGCATTATATTGATGAAAGTCATCAGACCCGTGAAAACCGCCTTGTTTGTTCCTACGCTTTTGCAGTCAGTGAACAGAATTCTGCATTTTCTGAAATTGTTACAGCTCCTACTTCTTGTTCATCAGGTGTTATGCCCGCAGTTCTTAAATACGTAAGCGAAAAGCGTGAGATTGAAGATGATGATATTCTCCATGCGATTGCTACGGCGGGTATTATCGGTAACCTGATAAAAACCAATGCATCAATCAGCGGTGCAGTCTGTGGTTGTCAGGCAGAAATAGGTACTGCCTGTGCAATGGCGTCAGCCGCCCTTGCAGAGCTTTACGGCTTGAGTATAGAACAAATCGAATACGCAGCTGAAATCGCAATTGAGCACCTTTTAGGGCTTACTTGCGACCCCATACGCGGTCTTGTACAGATTCCGTGCATTGAAAGAAACGCAGTTGCTGCTATGAGAGCGATAAATGCCGTGAATCTTGCAAACTTCCTCAGTGATACACGAAAAATATCTCTTGACCTTGTTATTAAAACTATGTACGAAACAGGCAGAGA
>JAZRQI010000195.1:0-12981 GCA_045649705.1 Acutalibacteraceae bacterium | reverse complement strand
CTTGAAAATGAAGACGGTGCAATACTTTTCCATTGCAGTGCAGGTAAAGACAGAGTAGGGGCCGCTTGTATGGTGATTCTGTCAATTCTCGGAGTTTCACAGGATGCAATTATCAGGGACTATCTTGCAACACAGAAGTTCGGTGAGAAGTTCAACAGAAAATACGTTGCACTCGCTAAACTGATGTCAAAAAGCAAGAAAGTTTCAGAGTATGCAAAAGTGTTCCTCAGTACAGATAAAAAGTTTATCCTTGCAATGTACGACGAGGTTGAAAAGAGATACGGCACTGTTGAAAACTATGCAGAGAAGTGTCTCGGTCTTGATAAAGAGAAAAGAGAAAGATTAAGAGAGATGTATACAGAGGTGTGAAAAATGAAAAAGATTATTTCGGTTTTACTTGTTTTTGTGTTTGTCTTTGCAATGTTTGGCTGTTCAGGTAACAATACAGACCTTGAACAGAGTACATCAGATATTCCTGAAAACTCACTTCCGCCCATTTTAGGTGTCCACATTGTAAACGGTGATACTGCAGGATTCTATGCACTTACCAAAAGCGGTACTTACACCTGGGCAAAAGGCTTTGATGAAAATGGTGAAGCATCAGAAATTGAAATCAGTGAGGGCATTTTCTGTCTTGATGATGAAAATCTCTGTGCCTTCAACCGTGAAGATGCGGGGGAGAGTATAGACCTTAAATTCACAGGTGAAGTTAAGTCTTTTAAAATATACTCAGCAGAAACCTCTGAGTTTGAAGAAAAGGAAAAAACAGAAATCGTTGATGAAAAATATCTCGTCAGTGCAAATCAAAGTAAAATCACATTCTCCGAAAGCGGAGAATACTACTATGTAGTTGATGTGAAATATAAGCAAGGGGATATCTCTTACGGATTTATTTTAGAAGAATAAAAAATTACGGCAGACTCAATTAACGAGTCTGCCGATTTTTTATAACATCTTAAATGATTCTTTCAGTGCAGGGTAAAGTGTGCGGTAAACGGAATAGTATTTCATATACTTTTCGTGGTTTTCCTTGTTATATTCGTAGGTGTCACCGCTGATAACTGTCTTTTCACAGGCATCTTCAACTGATGAATAAACACCTGCTGCACAACCACCCAGCAGTGCTGCACCAAGAACTGCACCCTCACTTGTCTGCATTGTTTTTACGTTTACACCGTAAACGTCAGAGAACATTTCTCTCCAGAATCTGCTCTTTGCACCGCCGCCGCAGAGAGCCATATCACCGACTTCTATTGAGTTCTCTTTGAGAACCTCAAGGCAGTCATAAAGTGAATATGCAACGCCCTCCATAACGGCACGTGCCATATGTGCTTTTGTGTGAATTGCGGAAAGTCCGAAGAACACACCTCGTGCACCTGCATCAAGTACGGGACTTCTTTCGCCCATAAGATAGGGGAGATAAACAAGACTGTCGCAACCAATCTGAATTTCTGATGCAAGAGTATCAAGCTCTTTGTAATCGTACTCTTTTGCAATCTGATTTCTGAACCAGTTCAGAGACAGACCTGCTGCCTGAGTAACACCCATAACGTGCCATGCACCGGGTACTGCACAGCAGAAAGCGTGGATTCTGCCAAGCTTATCTGTGTGAAGCTCGTTTGTGTGGGCAAAAACAACACCGCTCGTGCCCACTGTTGTGAAAGCCTTACCCTCACAGCATACACCCATACCTACTGCGGCACAGGCGTTGTCACCGCCACCTCCGGCAATAACAATTCCTTTGTTGAGACCGAGTTCGTTTGCTACATCTTCACTCAGATATCCTGTAACTTCAGGACTTTCATAAACTTTCGGGAGAAGTGATAAGTCGATGCCAAGTTTTTTGCAGACTTCGTCACTCCATTTTCTTTCTGCAATGTTGAGAAGCTGTGTGCCTGATGCGTCGGAAACTTCTGTTGCAAATTCACCGCAAAGAAGATATCTGATATAGTCTTTTGGTAAAAGCATCTTTCTGCACTTTTTGAAATTCTCAGGTTCATTTTCTTTCACCCAGAGAATTTTACCTGCAGTAAAACCTTCAAGAGCAGGGTTGGCAGTGATTTCGATAAGTCTTTCTCTGCCGATAATTTCTTCAATTTCCTTGCACTGTTTTGTAGTTCTTCCGTCGCACCAGAGGATAGCGGGACGGATAACCTCGTTGTTTTCATCAAGCATTACAAGACCGTGCATCTGACCTGAAAGACCTATGCTGACAATGTCTTTTTTATCAACGCCACTCAGATTTACAACACTTCTGACAGTGTTCTTTGCAGCGTTCCACCAATCAGCGGGGTTCTGTTCTGCCCAACCGTTCTGTGGCTGATAAAGGGGATATTCTTCGCTTTGTGATGCTATGACGTTACCTTTTTCGTCAAAGAGAACTGTTTTAGTTCCCGAAGTGCCAACGTCAATGCCTAACAAATATCTCATTTAATTTCAATCCTTTCGGGTGTATAACCGAGAAGTCTGTTGCTGACTGCATCAGGCTGGTGACCGCCGATGTAAAGAGCAATATTGCCGTCGGGGTCAACACGTTTACCGTCATCAAGAACTGCTTTAATCCAATACTTGTCAATTTCCATTTCCACAGTCTTTGTTTCACCGTTTTCAAGTTCAACTGATTTGATAGCACAAAGCTGGAAGTGAGGAGTAACAGTTCTTGAGTCTTTATATTCAGCATAAACCTGAACTTTTTCCATACCTTTTATTGAACCTGTGTTAGTAACGTCAACGCTGAGAGTAATTGTATCATCATTTTCTGAAATGATTTTTGCGTTGTTGTAAGAGAATGTTGTGTATGAAAGACCAAAACCGAAGGGGAAGAGAGCCTCTCCGTCAATGTATCTGTAAGTTCTGCCCTGCATGTTGTAATCAAGGAAATCAGGGATATTATGGTCACCTCTGTAAATTGTAACGGGAAGCTTACCGCAGGGAGGAATTTCACCTGCAAGGAGTTCTGCAGTTGCAAGGCCACCCATTGAACCGGGATACCAGGCATGGATGATTGCTTTTGCATGGTTTGTTACTTTATCGCCAAGGTCAACTGAACTGCCGCAGAGAAGAACAACAACAACGTTTTCACAAGCATCGCATACTGCTTCTGCAAGTTTCTGCTGAGTTGCGGGGAGATAAAGTGTTTTCTTGTCACCGCAAGCAGTGTAGTCGTTGTCAAATCCTGTGTCTTCACCTTCGATAGACTGGTCAAGACCCATTACAAGAACTGTGATATCAGCTTCCTGAGCAGCCGCCGCACCGTCACTGATCATATTTGCGAAACCGCCCCAGTCGTTAAGGTTTTCAAAGCAATAGTTACAGCCTTTTTCAACTGTGATTCTTGCATTTTCAAACTTTTTACGGATACCGTCAGCAACAGTAATGTATTCTGAAGCATAACCGTTGTAGTTACCTTCAAGTGCAGTAACTGACATAGCATTGGGACCGACAACCGCAATTTTCTTTTCAGTATTTTTATCAAGGGGAAGGAAGTTGTCTTCGGTTTTGAGAAGAACAAGACATTCTTCAGCAGTTTTAAGGTTAAGTGCTTTGTGTTCCTTACAGTCGAGCAAATCATAGTCAAGGTCTGAGTAAGGTCTTACTTCTTCAAATTCACCGAGAAGATGACGGATCATATAAAGTCTTTCACAAGCAGCTGTGATATCGTCTTCGTCAATAAGGTCCTGCTCATATGCTTCCACAAGGCTTGTATATGTATCACCGCAGTTAAGTTCGCAACCTCTCTTAAGTGCAAGAGCAGCTGCTTCAACAGCGTTTTCTGCACATTTGTGGAATTTCCAGATATCGCCGAGAGCACCGCAGTCAGAAACGAAGTAACCGTCAAAGCCCCAGTCTCCACGGAGAACTTTTTCCATAAGATATGAGTGTGCACAGCAAGCTTCGCCGTTTGTACGGTTGTAAGCACCCATAACACCTGCAACTCCGCCTTCTTTAACTGTCTTTTCGAAAGCGGGAAGATATGTTTCCCAAAGGTCGTGCATTGAAATCTGTGCGTCAAAACCGTGTCTGTCTTTTTCTGGACCTGAGTGACCAGCATAGTGCTTTGAACAAGCAGTAGCCTTAAGGAATTCACCGTCGCCCTGTATACCTTTGATGAATGCCTTGCCGAGAACTGATGTAAGGAAGGGGTCTTCACCGAAGGTTTCCTGACCGCGTCCCCAACGGGGGTCACGTACGATGTTGATGTTGGGAGCCCAGAAAGTGATTCCTTTGAAAATATCAAAGTCGCCGTAAGCAACATGTTTGTTATATTTAATGCGTCCTTCTGTTGAAATAACGTCTGCAACTTCGTTTACAAGTTCGGGGTTGAATGTTGCAGCCATAGCGATAGCGTGGGGGAATACTGTTGCAGTACCTGCTCTTGCTACGCCGTGAGAACCTTCGTTCCACCAGTTGTAAGCGTTGATGCCTAATCTTTCAATAGCAGGTGACTTGAAAAGAAGCTGTGACATCTTTTCTTCAACTGTCATCTGTGATACCAGTGCTTTTGCTCTTTCTTTAGCAATAGTTTTATTCATCATTTTTTGTGTCCTCCGTTAAAACATAATGCTGTTGAGAACGTTTTCAAGATATTCCTGACGTCCGCTGGGTACAGTTTCAAATGCACCGAGACCTTTTGCATGTGCTTCAAGTTCTTCAATAGTAACTGTTTTGTCAGAAATCTTCTTGCCGATACCGCTTTCATAACTTGCGTATCTGTCTTTGATGAAGCCTTCAAGTCTGCCGTCTTCAAGAATCTTTGCAGCAAGTCTGAGGCCGAGTGCAAAAGCATCCATACCTGCAATGTATGAATAAGCAATATCTTCAGGAGTGTTTGAACCACGTCTTGTTTTAGCGTCAAAGTTAAGACCGCCGTTTGTGAAACCGCCTGCTTTGATAACTTCAAGCATACACATAGTTGTTTCGTAAACGTTTGTGGGGAACTGGTCTGTGTCCCAACCGAGCTGAAGGTCACCTTGATTAGCGTCGATTGAACCGAATGCACCGTTGATTCTTGCAACTGCAAGTTCGTGCTGGAATGTGTGACCTGCAAGAGTTGCATGGTTTGCTTCAATGTTGAGCTTGAAATCTTTCATCAGGTCATATTTCTGGAGGAAACCGATAACTGTTGCAGCATCGAAATCGTACTGATGTTTTGTGGGTTCCTTCGGTTTGGGTTCGATGTAGAAATCACCGTCAAAGCCGATTGAACGAGCATACTGAGATGTGAGTTTAAGGAGGAAACCTAAGTTGTCAAGCTCCTTGCCCATATCTGTGTTGAGAAGAGTTTCATAACCTTCTCTTCCGCCCCAGTAAACGTAACCTTTACCACCGAGCTTAACAGTAACCTCCATTGCTTTCTTAATCTGTGCAGCTGCATAAGCAAAAGCATCAGCTTCGGGAGAAGTACCTGCACCATGCATAAATCTGGGGTGGTTAAAGCAGTTTGCAGTACCCCAGAGGAGTTTTTTGTTGTTTTCTTTCATAAGTTTTTCAAGAAGTTCAGCAATTTCATCAAGGTTCTTATTGCTTTCTTCAAGAGTTGCACCCTCAGGAGCAATATCTCTGTCGTGGAAACAGAAATAGTCAATTGAGAGTTTGTTCATAAGTTCAAAAGCAGCATAAGCTTTGTTTTTGTAGATTTCCATAGGTGACTGACCGCCGAAATCCTTGTTCATTGTGCCTCTGCCGAACATATCTGAGCCTTCAGCGCACATTGTGTGCCAGTAAGAAAGGGCGAATTTGAGATGCTCTCTCATAGGTTTGCCGAGAATTACTTCATCGGGGTTGTAGTGACGGAAAGCCAACATATTTGTGCTGTCTTTACCTTCATATTTTATAACGGGTATTGTGGGAAAAAATTCCATAATAATGCCTCCTTTTATAATTTACATAAAAAGTATATCATAAAGGTATTGAATCTTCTCGACAAATACTATATACTAATAGACAAAATTAGTTATTTATTTAGAAAAGAGTTAAAAACATCAATTCTTTTAGTCAAAATTAGCGATAGGTGAAGTTATGTTTTATGAATTAAGGCATCCTGTGAATGTGGATTATTTTTCTGTGGAAAGGGGAGAGAATTTTTCTTTTCCGTCACACATACATTATCATTTTGAGATAATTATGCTCACAAAAGGTAAAATGACAGTTACTGTTGAAAACAGCGAATATACGCTTACTCCGGGGAAAGGAGTTCTTGTCTTTCCGAATCAGATTCATTCTTTGTCGTCAAAAGAAAACAGTAATCACATTCTGTGTGTTTTTACACCAAAACTCGTGAATCATTTCTTTAAGTCAAAACAACGCACTACGCCTGAAAAAAATATTTTTGAAATTCCCTCTTATTGTACCGAGATACTGATGCAGCTTGATGAAAAAGATAACCTTAGCAAAGTCAAAGGAATGCTTTACATGATTTGTGGGATTTTTGATGAACAAACAAATTTTGTTGAAGGCAAAAAGGAAGAGGAAAGTCAACTTCTTTATAAAATTTTCTCTTTTATTGAAAGTCATTTTCAGGATGATTGTTCTCTTGAAGCTCTTGCAGAGGAAATGTCCTACAGTTATGCTTATGTTTCCAAGTACTTCAAACAGTCGGTAGGAATGTCCTATAACAGTTATGTTAATTATTACAGAATCAGTGAAGTGTGTTACAGACTTGATAATACAGAAAACAGTATTCTTGAAATAAGTGATGAGTGTGGTTTTAAGAGTCTCAGGTCGATGAATAGAAATTTCAAAAAACAGATGAATATTACCCCTGCAGAATACAGAAAAAGAGCCGTTCAGTGAACGGCTCTTAATAATTTTGTTTATTTCATAAATTCGATTGATTTTCTGAGTGCCTCAACAGAGAAAGAGGGGATTCTGCCCAAGTGGTCAGGGCCTATGTTGAGAAGGTAATTCACACCGAGAGAATTAAGTCTTTTTCTTCTTTCTGCGATTTCTTCACCTGTTATCCAGTTCTGGTCGTAATATTTGTAACCCCAGCTTGAATTGAGCGTACCTGCAGTCTCGTAAAGACCGTAGGGAGAATATTTGAACCCGTCAAGACTGTTGGGGTCAGAGTTTTCAGATGGCTTAAACTCTGTGGGATATTCGTTGTCTCCAAGAGACACGTAGTCATAAGCACCGTTGCCGATTCGTGAGTTAATAAGGCAGTCAGGCTGATATTCCTTTACAAGGTGATTGAGTTCAAGGCTCTGTTCTTTTGTGATTGTATGAGGAACATCAAACCATATAAGGCACAGGTCCCCGTATTTTGTAAGAATTTCTTTTACCTGAGGTTTGATTTTTTCTTCAAAACAGATAGAAAAATCCTTTTTATCTCTGTCAGGGTAGTCCCAGCTGTTGTCCCAGGAAACACCTGAGCAGCCGGCAAAGTTGTTGTAACCTCCGCCGTGAGGATGGTGCCAGTCAAGTTCCTGAGAATAGTAGAGACCGAATTTAAGTCCATGTTTGTAACAGGCTTCACCAAGCTCTGATACAACATCTCTGCCAAAAGGTGTTGCATCAACGATGTTGAATTTGTCTGCTTCACTTTTGAACATTGCGAAACCGTCGTGATGTTTTGAAGTGAAAACAAAATATTTCATTCCGCATTCTTTCGCAAGACGAATCCACTCATCAGCGTTGAAATATATGGGGTTGAAAATTTTTGCATATTTTTCGTATTCGGCGTTGGGGATAGCCATAAAGCTTTGAATCCATTCAGCATAGTCAAGCACACGTCTACCCTTGTATTCTCCGCCAAGAAGTGAGTACAGTCCCCAGTGAGCCATCATACCGTATTCTGCATTTTTAAACCATTCTCTGTTGTTCAAATCTTTCGCCTCTTTCACAAAACTTTACTTTATTTTAACAGTAAAGGCAGATTTTTACAATACAAAATCCCGATTTGTTGACTTTTCTTCAAAGTGTTGATAAAATGAAGAAAAATGTCAGGAGATGTTGAAAATGTCATTTACTTACACAGCACATACAGGCTGTATGAAAACAAAGCAGAATTCTCTGGAATCAATCGAAAAGGGTTATGAAAACGGTGCATCTATCATAGAATTTGATTTGAATTTCAATGAAAAAGGTGAGCCTGTTCTGTCTCACGATGAACCGAAAGGCGGAGAAGTAACTCTTGAACAGGCTTTTGAAAAAGTAAGTACTTATGAAAATCTCAGAGTGAATGTTGACGCGAAAAAAGATATATACCTTGAAAAGGTGAAACCCATTGCTGAAAAATACGGCATTGCTGACAGAATATTCTTTACGGGAATACACGACGGATTTGTTAAGAAAGCATCACAAACAGGTGTTGACTATTATCTTAATGTGAGCGTTGAAAAGCCGAGAGAGCATACGGAAGAATACCTTATGTCTCTTGTTGAAAAAGTAAAGGATGCAGGAGCAATAGGCATAAATTTCAATAAAAAGGGCGCATCAAAGCATCTTGTAGAGGTTTTTCATAAAAATGGACTTTTAGTTTCAATATGGACAGTTGACAGAAAAAGAGAAATGAAAAAAATCTTGTCTTTTTCTCCCGATAACATTACAACAAGAAAGCCGCATATACTTAAGAAAATTACAAATAAAAAATTCAATTGACAAAAATTTATATTTATATATAATAGTAGTATTGTTTTTTGAGAGGGGATTTTAATTTGGATTCACAGAAAGCACTGACACATCTCAGTCAGGCTATATCCATTCCTACAATTTCAAATATAGATGAAAGTCTTACCGATTGGTCACAGTTTGAAAAGTTTCACGCTTTTCTTGAAGAAAGCTACCCTTTGGTACATAAATGTCTTACAAAAGAAGTGGTGGAAAAAGCATCTCTTCTTTACAGATGGAAAGGTAAAGATTCTTCACTTAAGCCCTTTGCAATGCTGGGGCATATAGATGTTGTTCCCGTTCCCGAAGAAACGAAAAATGAGTGGAAATATCCGCCTTTTTCAGGGGAATGTGACGAGGAGTACATATACGGCAGAGGTGCCAACGATATGAAAAACTGCGTTGTTGCACTTATGGAAGCAGTTGAAAATCTCCTTGAACAGGGTTTTGTGCCCGAAAGAGACGTTTATATCTGTTTCGGTCATAATGAAGAAGTTCTCTGCGGAGAGGGTTCAGGTGCAGGTGCAATTGCGAATCTTCTTAAAAGCAGGGGAGTACGCCTTGAATTTGTGTATGACGAGGGCGGAGCAATAATGGATGACAACCTTTTCGGACTTACAAATCCTGCTGCTATGGTGGGACTTGCAGAAAAAGGTTATGCTGATTTGAAAGTCAGTATTTCAAACGATGGCGGACACGCTGCAGAACCCTCAGACAGAACTGCTCTCGGTGACCTGGCAAGGCTTATCAGTGCTATTGAGAAGAATCAGATGCCCTGCCGTCTTATCAGAACAGTAGTCGGTACTCTGAAAGAACTGGGGAAAAACTCAAAGGGAGTTCTCAGTGTTGCATTGAAAGCATTGGGAATCACCAAACCTCTTGTTATGAAAATCCTTAAAACATACCGTATGACTCACGCTATGATGCACACCACAATCGTGCCTACAATCTGCCGTGCAGGTACTGCGGTGAATGTTCTTCCGCAGAAAGTTGAAGCAATGTTCAATATCAGACTTCTTCCGGGAGACACCATTGAAGATGTTGAAAATCACATAAAACGTCTTGCAAAGAAAGTGGGAGTGCTTGATGAACTTACCCTCCAATTTGTAAACACAAGTCCTGCACCTGCAGAGACATCTGCAAATTCGGAAACTTATAAGATTATAGAAAAAACGATGAAAGAAATTGACCCTGAAATCGTAGCAATTCCCTATCTTGTAACAGGTGCAACTGACAGCCGTGAATATAAGGATGTTGCAGACGAAATATACAGAATTTATCCCTTTAAAATTACGGGAGATGAGCTTGACAGTATGCACGGAATAAATGAGCGACTGAGAAAAAGCAGTTTCATCTTCGGTATAGAATATTTTATTCGTTTCATCAGGACTCAGGCAGAAAGGAGAGTTAAGTGATGTCAAATAATTCATCAGGCAACCTTAAAATCGGTACAAAATCTTTTTTATCTACAGTTGCAATTCTCATTGCACTTATGATTTTTGCAGGTATTCTCACACAGATTCTGCCTCAGGGAAGTTATGAACGCGTACTTAATGATAACGGCTACGAGATAGTTGTTGAGGGATCATACACTCTTGCGGAAAATGCTGAAAAACTTCCCATATGGCGTTGGTTTACAGCACCCTTTGAGCTTTTCGGAGATTCACAGTCGCTGACTGCGATTGTGATAATAGTGTTTATCATTCTTGTAGGCGGTACATTTTCCATACTTGAAAAAGCAGATGTTTTCAGATATCTTATTGCATCAACAATAAAAAAATTCGGCAACAAGAAATATCTTCTTCTCTGCATTGTTTCACTTCTTTGTATGCTCCTGGGTTCTACAATGGGACTTCTTGAAGAAACGGTACCTTTAGTTCCTATTCTTGTGCTTTTGGCTCTTGCTCTGGGGTGGGATACGCTGACAGGTCTCGGTATGAGTATTATGGCAGTTGGCTTCGGCTTTGCATCAGGTACTTTCAATCCCTTTACAGTTGTAATTGCACAGAAGCTTGCAGAAGTTCCGCTGTTCTCAGGACTGTGGATGAGAGTTCTTGCTTTTGTTATTATCTATGCTTTGCTTTGTGTGTTCCTTGTGAGATACGCAAAGAAAATTGAGAAAAATCCTGAAAGTTCCCTTGTTTTTGCAGCAGATGAAAAAAGAAGACAGAATCTTCAGGCAGAAGATAACAGTGCACTTTTGCAGAACAAAAACGTGGCAAAAGCAGCAAAAACTTTCGGTATTTCAATGCTGTTTGTCCTTGCTTACGTTGTGACTGCTCTTGCGATTCCCTCGCTTTCTGATTACACAATGGTTGTTATGGCAGTTGTTATAACACTTGGCGGTATCATTGCGGGTAAAGTTTCAAAATACAAAGAAAAGGGAATGGCAAAGGATTTCCTCAGCGGTATGCTGAGTATGGCACCCGGTGCAGTTCTTATCATTCTTTCAATGTCTGTCCGTTTTATCATTGAAAAAGGCGGAATAATGGATACAATTCTCCATTGGGCATATACAATGATGAAAGACCTGTCACCCGTGACAGCGATTCTCATAGTTTACCTTATTGTTCTTATTATTCAGTTCTTTATCTCAGGTGCAGCATCAAAGGCATTCCTTATTATGCCTCTTATTGTGCCTCTTGCAGATATGATAGGTCTTACACGTCAGAGCATAGTTCTTGCATTCTGTTTCGGTGACGGATTCACAAATGTGTTCTTCCCCACAAATGCACTTCTGCTTATAGTTCTCGGACTTGTTTCAGTGCCTTATTCAAAATGGTTCAGATGGACATGGAAACTCCAGACGGTAATACTTGTAGTTACAGGATTACTCCTTCTTATGGCAGTGAAATTGGGATATGCCTGATAATTGAAAATATTCAAGTGGTTGATACAAGATGTGTCAGCCACTTTTTTTATTATATTTTTATACATACTGTTGCTTTTATTGGAAATAGATGTTATAATTTACCTGTCTATTTATTTTTTTGAAAGGCAGTGAAAAATATGAACAAAAAATTCAAGAAAATTGTAGCAGTTGTTCTTTGCGCAGTAATGCTCCTTACACCTGTTACAGTATCAGCAACAGACGGCAACACAGGCTCATCATTCAAAGCAGGTTTTGCAGATTTCGTTTCTGACACACTCAATGCTATCGTTGATTTCCTTCTTGACGGGATTTCATCTATTCTTCCCGCAACAGTGAAGATTGAAGACCCCTCAGCTCATAAGAGCGACAACTTCCTCAAAGGTAACGATAAGTTTATCGATGCTCCTGCAGAAGGTGCAAAGTGGTCAATCGGTTATGCTTCTGCATCAATCCTTCCCGATGACTTTTCAGAAGGCAAATACTACAAGGGCGGTTATGACATCAACCTTAAACTTTCCAACTGCATTGATGACCTTAAAGTAAGACTTATTGCTATGGACGACGGCTCAGGCAGAGGTATCTCAATCCTCGCAGCAGTTGACTGTCTCGGTCTTGCAAATCAGGACGTAAGAAATATCAGAGCAGCAGTTCTTGCAGCACTTCCCAAGGATGTTAAAGTTACAAGCATCAATATTTCTGCAACTCACGTTCACAGCGGTATTGATACTCAGGGTATCTACACAGACACATTCGGTCACGTTTTCCAGAACCTTTTCTCAGCATTCTTTGAACTTGATTGGCTCTGTGACCCTGTTGATACAAAGCTTCTCAAAACTATCGCTGACCAGACTGCAGCTTGTGCAAAAGCAGCAGTAGCAGATATGAAAACAGGTACACTTACATATGCAAAAACAGATATCGACGATTATGTACGTGACCGTACAGACCCCGATGTTATGATTGACTATATGTACCGTCTTATGTTCACTCCTGATGACGGCTCAAAGGGTACAATTCTTGCAAACTTCGGTTGCCATCCCGAAACATCCGGTTACGGCACACAGCTTATTACTGCTGACTTTGTTTACTATACAGAAGAAGTAATCAACAAAGCAGGTTATAACTTCATTTACATTCAGGGTGCAGTTGGTACATACACAGAAGACCAGCACTATTCAAACGACGGTCTTGATATGGAAAGAGCTGATTGCACAACCCGTTACGGTCAGGAAATCGGTTATATAATTCTCGCTATCGGTATGACAGAAGAAGAAATCAAGGCTTCAGGCATCATCGATGAAGAAAGAGAAGCACTGGCAAAAGACAGCGAAGGTTACACACCCTGGTATGAAGGCGGTATTGAAGGCGAAACAAAAACAGTTGAACCTATCCTTAACGTTAAACTTACAGAGTACCTTGTTCCCGTTGAAAACGGCGTTTACAGAGCATTCGGTAAACTCTCACTTGCAAACAACGTAATGTACGAAGATAAAGATGGCAAT
>JAZRQI010000194.1:0-1976 GCA_045649705.1 Acutalibacteraceae bacterium | reverse complement strand
GTGTTTGTGAATTGGTATTATACGGGACCGCAGCCGCAGCAAACGCTGAACAACGAAAATACAACTCAGCCGGCTGAAAGTGAGAATCTCGGTGATGCACAGTATGTTTCTGCGACAACGGGGAAGCAGACAGCTGAAACTCTTGCTGATTTCAAGATGAAAAGGGATTCGGCACGTGATGAAGCTAAGGAAACCCTGAATTCCGTGATTAAGGATTCAAAATCATCACCCGATGCTATTTCTCAGGCTACGGAGTCCTTAGCTGTAATTGCTGACGATATAAAGGATGAAACTGATCTTGAAAACCTTATTTTTGCCAAGACTTCCTGTGAATGTGTTGTTATAATTGATGCTGAGGTTTGTCAGGTGATTGTAGGGAAAGGCAAACTCTCGCAGAACGTATCGCTTCAGATTAAGGAGCTTGTTGTAAAGCAGACAAAAATTCCTTCAAAAAATATAACAATTATTGAATTAAAAGGTTGATGTATTCAAAAAATGTGGTATAATATGCATTAAAGTATGAATATATACAGTTAGTGCACCTTAAAAATCTGCAGATGTTTGTGGACAATATACCAGTTAATAAGTGCCCTCTGTATTCATACGGAGGGTTTATTTTTTTGAAAGGATGATAAAAATGAGTACAATATCCGAAAAAAGGCGTAAATCAAGAGAACAGTCTTTCATCGTTCTTTTTGAAAAGTCTTTTAATGAAGATCAGTCTTTTGATGAAATTGTTGAGATTGCAATCGAAACAGAAGTAATCGAAAAAGATACATTTATGAACAGCATTCTTAAATCTGCCGAGGAAAACCTTGTGGATATTGATGCTGAAATAGAAAAGAATCTTAAAGGCTGGAGCAAATCAAGAATTTCAAAGGTCAGCCTTGCACTTCTGAGAATGGCTATCGCTGAAATGAAGTATATTGACGATGTGCCGGTTGGTGTTTCAATAAACGAAGCTGTTGAAATTTGTAAAATTTACGGTTCTGATGAGGATAAATCTTTTATCAACGGAGTTCTCGGCTCGGTTGCACGAGGTATAGAGGCATAAAATGGCTTGTTATTTAGGAATCGACACGAGTAACTACACAACTTCGTGTGCAGTTTATGATGATGTTAGTGAAACTGTTGTGCAGAAGAAAAAGCTTTTGCCTGTAAAGCAGGGTGAACTGGGACTCAGGCAGAGTGATGCCGTGTTTCACCATACCGTACAACTTCCGCAGTTAATTAATGAACTGTTTTCAGAATTTAACGGAGAGATAATTGCTGTTGGTGTTTCGGAAGTTCCTGTAAGACAGGAAGGGTCGTATATGCCTTGTTTTCTTCCGGGTGTAAGTGCAGCAACCGCGGTAGCTTGTGTCGATAAAATTGACTTGTATAAATATTCACATCAGCAGGGACACCTTATGGCTGCCTTGTATTCAGCGGGGAAACGCGAGTTATACGGTAAAGAGTTTATTGCATTTCACGTTTCTGGCGGAACAACTCAGCTTTTGAAAGTAAAAGGTGATCTGGAAGCAACTCTTATTGCTTCATCTCTTGATCTTAAAGCAGGTCAGGCTGTTGACCGAGTTGGTGTTATGCTTGGTTTTCAGTTTCCTGCAGGCAGATATGTTGACGAGCTTGCTTCAAGAAGTGAAAAGAAATATAAAATCAATCTTAAACTCAACAACGGAAACTGCAACCTTTCGGGTGTTGAAAATAAGTGTAAAGAAATGTTCAGAAACGGCGAGAATAAAGAAGATATCTGCCGTTACTGTATAGATTACATAATGACTGCACTGGAAAAAATGATGCTTTATGCAACAGATAAGTACGGCGATATGCCTGTTTTATTTTCAGGCGGTGTTATGTCGAACAGTATAATTAAGAAATATTTTACTGAAAAATACGGAGCGTATTTTGCTGAACCTGAATTTTCATCCGATAATGCCGCAGGTATAGCAATTCTTGCTTCTATGAGGAAATAATTA
>JAZRQI010000193.1:0-2398 GCA_045649705.1 Acutalibacteraceae bacterium | reverse complement strand
TATCATAAACCACATCTGCTGTAATTCTGTCATAAAGAGGATAGTTCTTTCTGACACGGGTGTGATTACAATAGTTCTTCGTTTTCTTCATTTCTTCTATACCTTTTCCTTAATACATATCATTTACGCTTTAGTGCGTGATGCTTTTTCTTCTTTACGTTTTCTTTCGATTTCATTGAAGATTTCTTCTGTTGCAAGTGCTACCTTTGTTACAGAGAAATCACAGTTTTCAGGGAATACATACCATGTATCTTCCATTGTGTTAAGGTCGATACAGTCACGTCTTTTACCGAAACGATAATCATATTCAATATGACATGCATACTGCATTGCAGCAGGGATTTCCATTTTCATAGGTTCGTTGTCATATTCTCTTATAACTTCAACCTTGAAGCCGTTCAGGTCATGCACAAGCTTACCGTGACCGATGTGTACAAAGCCTTTTGAATTGGGAAGGTCATTGACATCGCAATCGCATTCGAGTCGGTATGTTCCGTCAAGAACCTGCTTTTTAACCTGTTCGCGTTCCCAATCGTACCAGTCAGTTGCGAACTTGAATTCAGTTTCACCTGAATCTGCTTTAAGGTCACCGTACTCACCAAGAGTCCAGCTCTTACCGCAATGTTCACAGAACACCTGTGAGCCCTTTGAGTTCATCTTGTATTCTGTCATGCAGTGAGGACACTGATAAAGAACCTTGTGAAGACCTTTTGCACGATTCTTATAGGGAATTCTGATTTTATTTTCATACTGCCATTTGAAATCATCATTGAAGAGATATTCTCTGAGCTTTGCATTGATTTCGTCAGCAGTTGCTGTTTTCAGCTCTTCGGGCTTGTAAATACAAGTCATTGTAGCCTCAACAGGTTTGATATATCTTCTTCTTGAGTTCCAGAAGGGCTGATAGAGATGATGTCCTGACATTTTAAGAGTAACAACAGGAACATTCTGATATTTACACAACTGACCTACTGAATCGGGCATAACTTCGGTTTTACCGCAATGTGAATATCTTGCCTCAGCGTAGATACCGAAAATCTGTCCGTCCTGAATTGCTTTTTTACAGTTTCTGATAATACTCAGGTCTGCAGTATATTTTCTCTTAGGAATACCACCAAGGTTGCGGAGTGCAAATTCTCTGCCGATGAAGTCGTCAACCGCAGCAGGGAAATAACCTGTGTGAGGCATAAGCATTCTGCTCATAATATAGAAATCAAAGAATGCGTTATGGTTACATACAAGGATATAGGGAGGTTTGATGCCTTCCATATTAACTTTATGAAGTTTCGCTCTGTGAAGGTTCTTCTGGAAATCCGAGAACACCCATACAAGAGGCATAAAATACATTGCCTGTTTGTGAGGAGGTTCTAACATATCAAACTTCTTTGTTGCGGGTTTTCCGCCTCTTGTCCAGGTACCGTATTTATTTAAAAAACTCATATCATTTTCTCCTTAAAAGCGACAATGAATATTTTTATTTTACAGGAATTTTTGCGTTTTTTCATAATAATACAGACTTTCCATTTTGTATCATCATTCCCGAATATTATACTAATTTTAGGGGTGCTTTGTCAAGGTTTAAAAGATTTATTTAAAATTTATAATGATTTGTTCATAAGTTCTTTATATTTATATAGAATTTTAGATATATTCCCCATATCCGATTTAAAACACACGTCAAACACACGTTTTTTGTCTGTTTTTAGCAGGATTTTTTCATTCTTTTTATTGTATAATTCTGAAAAGATATTAAGAAAACTGATAAAAAAGCCTCGTAAGATTGCTCTTACGAGGTAGATTTAAACTCAATTATTCAACAAAACTTCTTCTTTTTCTGATCATAGAAGCGATGATGATTATGATTATAAGTACTGCAACTGCTGCACCTGTACCAAAGATAAGACGGAAAGTTTCGTCGCCCTTATCTTTTTTGTTTGTATCTTCTGTTTCGGCAGTTGTTTCTTCTTCAGTTGTATTTTCTTCTGTAACACTTCCGATTACTGAAAGCTCTGTTGTTGACTCTTCTTCCTCTGTTTCTGTTGTGCTTTCAGTCTCAACCATTGAATCATCACCAACAATAAGAAGCCAGTTCTTTGTCACACCGTTTTCACTTACAGCGGTAATGGTTGTCATACCTTTTGTCAGAGTTGTTATAACACCTGTATCTGAAACTGTTGCAACAGAAGTCTTACTTGATGAGTAAGTAACCTTACCTGTCATTGATGAAGGCTTTGCAAGCTGATAAGAGTTACCCTTTTTAACGCCGATTGTTTCTGTTGTTATAACCTTGGTTGTTGATTCTGCCTCAGTTGTAGTTTCTGTTGTAGTTTCGGTTGTAGTGGGTTTAGTTGTAGTGGGTTTTGTAGTTGTAGGCTTTGTTGTAGTGGGTTTAGTTGTT
>JAZRQI010000192.1:0-3523 GCA_045649705.1 Acutalibacteraceae bacterium | reverse complement strand
TATGGTGCGAGAGACGGGACTTGACGGCGCTCGCTACGCTTTGCCGTCAACGGCAACGATTATAATCGGCTTCGCCGATAGGGGTTCCAAGTCCCGATGAAGTTTAATTAAATAAAAAAATAACCACCGAAACCGAAGTTTCAGTGGTTATCTGGTGCGAGAGACGGGACTTGAACCCGTACGGGATTACCACACGCCCCTCAAACGTGCGCGTCTGCCGATTCCGCCACTCTCGCTCAACGAAAGATATTATAACAGACTAATATCTGTTTGTCAACACTTTTTTATAAATTTTTTCAAAATTTTTTAAAGATGTATTTTTTCGTTGTTTTTATTTATTATTCTGCTCTTTCACTACCCCAGAAGAACAGTGCTACTGTTCCGGGACCTGTGTGTGAACCGATTGTTGTGCCGATGTCTGTGATTTCAACTTTACCGTTAAGTTTGGAGAAACGTGCTTCAATCAGATCTGCAACTGCTCTTGCATCTTCATAACAAGCTGAGTTTGAAATGTAGCACTTGCCGTTGTAATCAAGACCGCCTTCTGCAAACTGTTCCATTTTATTCACGATTTCAACGATAACACGTTTTTTCTCTCTTACTTTAAAACGGGGAACAAGGTGTCCCAAGTTATCCATATCAAGGAGAGGACAGATTTTAAGAACTGTTCCGAACCAGCCTGAAACTTTTGAAACACGACCGCCCTTGATGAAGAAAGTAAGGTCTGTTGAGAAGAACCAGTGATGAAGTTTGAGTCTGTTTTCTTCAGCCCAGTCTTTTACCTCGTCAATTGACATACCGCTGTCTCTGAGGTCAGCAAGTTTATCCATAATAAGGCCGTAGCCTGAAGATGCACCCAGTGAGTCCACAATATAGATTTTTCTGTCAGGATACTTTTCTGCAAGTTCTTCTTTTGCGATTCTTGCAGAGTTTATTGTTCCTGAAAGACCGCTTGAAAGAGTTACATGGAGAATGTCTTTACCTTCCTCAAGGAAAGGTGTGAAATATTCAATATACTCATCAACATTAACCTGTGATGTGGCTGTGTCAGCGCCGTCTGTCATTGCCTTGTAGAACTTGTCAAAGGGAATTGTTTTTCCCAGATCATCGGGATACTGCTTTCCGTCAAGTGAAAAATGGAAACAGATATAATGAATGTCCCTTGCTTTGAAGTGTTCTTCTGTAAGGTCGGCAGTTGAACAACAACTTAAAATAAAATCTGCCATTAGGATTACCTCCTGTTATATAAAATCACAAGCACTCATTTTCTTGACATAAATACTTATACTTGATATAATATTATACGCGACAGTTAATTTGAGTACAAATACATTTTTATTGTTTTGTATAAATATTTATACATTTAAACGGAGAATGATAAAACAATGAACGAAGACAAACGCATTTTAAAAACAAAGAGGAATCTGAAAAACACCTTGGTTGAACTGCTGAATGAAAAAACGTTTGAACAGATTACTGTCAAGGAGATTTGCGAAAGGTCGCAAACAAGCAGAATTACATTTTACACTCACTTTGCAGACAAATACGAACTGCTTGATTCTATTTTTCAGGAATATCTTGCATTTGCAAGAAATGAATATGCTGATTTGAATAAGCAGAACAATCCTGAAAAAGACCCGATACAGAATTATTGCAATCTTCTTGAAAGTATACTCGACCTTTGCCTTTCAACAATTCCTTTTCTCAATCATACTTTTCCCAGCGACGGTTCATACATAAACACGTCTTTTTATCATTACCTTTATAAATATGTTGAACACCGTGTTGAAAGAGAAAGTGCATACCTTGAATACAAATATTCTGTAAGCAGAATAGCATCTTTCCTTACATACGGTTTCTGGGGATATATCACAAAGTGCAAAGAAGAATCAGTTCCTCTGGAGGATGCTAAAAAGGAAGCAAGAGAACTTCTTCTGTCACTTCTTAAAAATAATGTTCTCGCAAAGCAATAATTTTTCAAAAATTGTTGTAATATAAGGAATATTATGTTATATTATTCGATGGTTTTATTAAATTATACTTTATAGATTTCAGGAGGAAAAAAGATGAAAAAGAAATCAAACAAACTCACTGTTGGTGAGATTGTTGCTTATTCTCTCGGTTCATTGGGTAGAGAATTCAGCAACAACTGCATCAACGCATTTTTCCTGGTTTATCTCTGCATTTACCAGGGTCTTAACCCCATTGTACTTACAGTGGCATTCGTTCTTGCAAAACTCTGGGACGCAGTAAATGACCCCATGCTTGCAACAATTGTTAACAACACAAAGAAGAGCCGTTTCGGCAGATACCGTCCCTGGATTCTCGGCGGTGCAGTAATAAATGCAGTTGTTATCGTTGCAATGTTCTCACCCGTATCATTTGCAAACATTACTCTCAAATACGTTTATTACCTTGTGGCTTATGTTCTCTGGGGTATGTCATTTACAGTTCTTGACGTTCCTTTCTGGACAATGCTTCCCACAATGGCTGACTCAACAGACGAAAGAAACAAGGCAAGCTCAATGGCTAAGCTTGTCGGCGGTTTCGGCGGTTTCCTTGTAGGTATGCTGGGTACATCATTCATCCTTCCCATGTTCGCAGATCAGGGTATGATGAAGGCTTACCAGTATCTCGGTATGGCAACAGGCCTTGTTATGATCGTATTCCTTCTTTCCACAGTTCTCTTTGTACGTGAAAAGATTGACCTTCCCCACGAAAACGTTGGTCTCAAATACATCGTTTCAACATTTAAGGAAAATGACCAGCTCCGTGCTTATGCATACTCACTTCTTTTCTTCCTTATCGGTACAACAATCGCACTTTCACAGATTCTTTATCTCTATACATATTGCTATGAAGACGGTGCAGACTACCTTCCCAAAGCATACAGCTACACAATGTTCTGGGTTATCGCTTGTACAGGTCAGGGTATTGCAATGATGTTCTACAGCTGGATTGTTAAGAAGCTTCCCCGTGAAAAAATCTACGGTATGAGTTTCCTTGCTTGTATTGTCAGCTACGTTCTTCTCTTTGCAATCTTCTTTGTACTCAAACCCGGTGCATATGTTCTCAACACAGTTCTTGTTGCACTTTCAGGTGCATTCCTTATGACAGCATCAGGTCTTAATCAGATTGGTTCAACAGTTATGATTGCAGACGTTGTTGACTACGGTGAATGGAAAACAGGCAAACGTGGTGACAGTGTTATGTTCAGTGTTCAGACACTTATCACAAAGTTTGCAGGCGCAATCGCAGCACTTATCCTCGGTATCGGTATTGCTGCTTCAGGTCTTCCCACAATCACAGATATCAACGTAAAAGACCTTGAAACAGGCAGCTACGCTTCAGTTCAGCTCTTTACTGACGAAGAAGGCAAATACCTTGTTAAGGATGAAAAACTTTACGAAAACCTTTCAGCAATGGAAGAAGTTGATAAAGAAAACCTTGTTAAGGTTGAGGCTGACGAAGAACTTATCAAATCAGACGGACTTACAATTCTCCGTGCATTTATGTTCCTCAC
>JAZRQI010000191.1:0-4780 GCA_045649705.1 Acutalibacteraceae bacterium | reverse complement strand
CTTGATGAAGAAAACTGCGGTCTTCCTGATGAAATTCTTGAAGATACAGATGTTCTTCTCTGGTGGGGACATGCAAAGCACGATGATGTTCCTGATGAGTTGGCAGAAAAAGTTCATCAGAGAATTCTTCGCGGAATGGGTGTAATATTCCTCCACTCTGCTCATATGTCAAAACCTTTCCGTCTTACAATGGGTACAACCTGTACTCTTAAATGGAGAGATAATGACAGAGAAAGACTCTGGACAGTAATGCCTCAGCATCCTATCGCACAAGGTGTGGATGAATATATTGAACTTGAAAGTGAAGAAATGTACGGAGAAAGATTCGACATTCCTCAGCCTGATGAACTTGTGTTCCTGGGTTGGTTTGCAGGGGGAGAAGTTTTTCGTTCAGGATGCACATGGTATAAAGGTCTCGGCAAAGTATTCTATTTCCAGCCTGGTCACGAAACAAATCCCAGCTATCACAACGAACAGGTTCAGAAAATTATTACAAATGCAGTAAGATGGGCAAAACCCCAGCTGATCGTTGATAAAATTGATTGTCCACATTATCCCTCACTTGAAAAAGCGAGAAAAGAAAGGAAAGAATAATTATGAAAAAAATCAGAATTGGTATTATAGGTAACGGCGGTATCTGTAAAGGTGCACACGTGCCCACATATCTTGAAGACGACAGAGTAGAAATTGTAGGTGTATGCGACATTATCGAGGAAAGAGCACAGTTCCTGAAAGATGAATATTTCCCCGATGCAAAAGTTTACACAGATTATAAAGAACTCCTCAAGGATGAAACAATTGATTCAGTTGACATCTGCACACCCAACTATCTCCACTCAATCATCGCAGTTGATGCTTTCAAAGCAGGTAAACACGTTTTCTGCGAAAAGCCTGATGCTATTGATGTTACAGAAGTTCTCAAAATGCAGAAAGCAGCAGACGAAGCAGGTAAAATCCTTATGGTTATGAGAAATAACCGTTTTGTAGGTGCTTCTCAGTATGCTAAAAAATATATCGATGCAGGTAAAATGGGCGATGTTTACGCTGCTCGCTGCGGTTGGCAGAGAAGACGCGGTATTCCCGGTAAAGGCGGTTGGTTCACAACAAAAGCACAGTCAGGCGGCGGTCCTCTTATCGACCTTGGTGTACATATGATTGACCTTGCAATCTGGCTTATGGGCAATCCTACTCCCGTGTCTGTAAGTGCAAATACATTCTGCAAATTTGCAGATAACGACACAAGCGACTCTGTAAACTCAGATTTCGGTGACAAGAACACAGAAGGTACATTCGACGTTGAAGACCTTGCAATGGGTATCATCAGATTTGATAACGGCGCAGTTCTCCAGATTGAATTCAGCTGGGCATCAAATATCAAGAGAGAAAGACGTTTTGTTGAACTCAGAGGTTCAAAAGCAGGTCTTAAATGGGAAAACGATGAAGTTGAAATCTTCACAGAAGAAGCAGGACAGCTTCTTGATATCAAACCTGCAGGAAACCTTAATAACAGAGGTCATCACAATAACCTTGTGCATTACCTTGATGTTCTCACAAAGGATGCAGACCCGTGCTTCAAACCTCAGCAGGGTGTTGATATGATTAAAATTCTCTGTGCTATCTACAAATCAGCAGAAACAGGCAGAGAAGTAGTACTTTAATTGTTTATATGAATTTGAAGCGGGCGGCAGATTGCCGCCCCTACTCGTATTTTAAGGTGGTTGTATTATGAATTACGCAATTATCGGTACAGGCTGGATAGCAAAAGCCTTTGCTGACGGAGCGAAAATAGCAGGTGGTTTCACCCCTTATGCGGTGTATTCAAGAACAGAAGAAAAGGGCAGAATTTTTGCTGAATCAGTAGGTGCTGAAAGGGTGTTTACAGACCTTGAAGAAATGGCAAAATGTGAGGATATTGAAGCGGTATATATTGCCTCTCCCAATGCCTTTCATTATGCTCAGAGTAAACTGTTTTTAGAGCACGGAAAACACGTAATCTGTGAAAAACCAATCACTGTTGAACCGGAAGAATTTGAAGAACTTTTCTCTCTTGCAAAGTCGAAAAATCTTGTCTATATTGAGGCAATAATGATGATGCATTTTCCGTGCAGAAATGTTATAGAAAATGCCCTGAAACGGCTCGGAAAAATCACCACTGCACGCATAGATTTTTCACAGCTTTCTTCAAAATATCCTGCGCTGAAAAGAGGGGAGTTACCCAACATTTTTAACCCTGAAATGGCAACAGGTTCCCTGATGGATTTGGGTGTCTATAACGTGTATTTTGCACTGTACTTTTTTGGTGTTCCGAAGAGTGTTACATCGACTGCTTTTATGCTTGAAACAGGTGCAGACGGCGCAGGAACAGCAGTGCTTTCTTACCCTGACAAACAGGTGACTCTGACCTATTCTAAAATGGGACAATCCCGCACAGGTACTGAGATTTACGGCGATGAAGGTACACTTTTTATCGAGTCAATTTCCAAGCTGACAAACGTAAAATTCATTGCCAATGACGGTACTGTTGAATCCCTGTGGGACGACACGGAAAAAGAAGAAGTGATGAGCTATGAAGCGGCAGATTTTCTGAAATATATTTCGGATTATGAGACACATAAAAACGAGTATTATGAGTGCGGAAAAATGGCTCTGGAAGTCAGCAGAATTATGAAAAAAATCAGAGAGCAAAACGGCATAAAATACTCATCAAAAAAATAAAATAAATTGATGCGCGGGCGGATGAAAATCTGCCCGTTTTTTTGTTCTAAAAAGACTAAGAATTTGTTCGGAAAATCAGTGTTTTTTAAAATAATTTTTAATGAAATTTTGTGTAGAAAATTCATTGGAAAATTTGTTGAAAATTTATGAAGCTGATACGCGTTTTTTGTTGACAACTTGACAAAAAAGTGATACAATACAATGGATAAACTAGAATCAGTGGCAGTATACCCTTTTGAAATTTCTTCAAAAGAAAAATAACCTCTGATTTTCACTGAAATCCTGGAATATGGAGAGTGCTGATTATGGCAGAAGAAAAAAAGGAAACTATAAAAATTCCGAAAGCAAGAACAATGGAGATGCTGTATAAGCCCGTTTTTGACGTTGGCCTTAATATGGCGGTTGATTATTACACACGTGTTCAGCTTATCGACTATAAAGTTGGCTTCATTCAGCCTGAAACCTATATTCCCGTGGCTGAAAAGTCAAATCAGATTGCTGAGATTGGCAAATGGGCAATAGAGGAAGCTTGTGAAGCAATTCTGAGAACACAGGAGAGAGATGCTGATATTCACAGCATAATTCTCTGGACTTCTCTCAAACACCTCAATAAGAAAAATTTCGTCAAATCAATGATGAGCATTGTTGATAAGAAAGATATTGATCACGATAAATTCTGTTTCCAGATTACGGATCACATTCTTAAGGCGGACAGCGAAATTATTTCAAAAAACATCGCTGAACTGCGTAGGGAAGGCTTCAAAGTTGCAATTGATGATTTCGGAGTTGAATATACTTCACTTTCCAATCTCGGCCAGTATGAGGTTGACTACATCGGTATTGATTCCTCACTTACACGTGATATTGAAATCAATGAACGTCAGGAGAATATGCTCCAGGGTATTATCGACTTTGCAAAGAAGCTTGATACAAAAGTTATGGTCGGCGGAGTTGAAACACAGGAGAGAGCAGATTTTCTCAAATCAATGGGTGTTGACAGAATGTCAGGCCCTCTTTACGGCGACTACGTCAAAGAAAAAGAAATTACTATCTAACACATGACTCTTGAGAAAGGAGTTGGATATTTTGGCAAAGAAAGCAGATATGTCAATGTACGGACAAAATCCTGAAATGGAAAAGTATGGTGTCCGCACAACGGCAAAGAAAGTCAGAAAAAACAAATTGCTCTTGCGGATTGTTGTTATCATCCTTGCATTATTGCTTTTGTTCCTTGCAATATTCTTCGGATGTGTAACATATGCAAACCAGGCAGGTCGATTTACAGTCAACCTTGACCCGGATGCAATCGAAAAATACGGTATCACGCTCTGTGAAAGCTACGAACAGGCTTACGGCCTGGGTGCATGGGCAGACGGAGGCTTAGGTCCTGACGGAAAGCCCAGCGCTGACAGTAACTACGAATCAGGCGTTTTAATCCGCGGTACAGCCGTTGAAAATATGGATAACATCACGGAGGAATGGTTGCCGGAGGATGTTGATAGCGGAAACCATTCAGGCAGTCACAACGGTGATGCAAACAAAGACGGTGAAATTGACTATATAGCATATACCTTCTATCTCAAGAATGTAGGTAGAGAGGATGCAGACTATAACGCTTCAATTGATGTTCTTTCAGTAGACCTTGGTGCTGACGAAGCAGTCAGAGTAAAGGTTTACAGAAACGGCGAAGCAATTACATACGGCAAAAAGCCTGTCAAGGGTACTGAAAAAGACCAATATGCAAAATTCGGTATCGACAAGTTCTTTGCTAAAGAAAACAAGGTTATGGATAGAAAAATAACCAACTTTAAAACAGGCGCTATAGACAAGTACACAGTTCTTGTCTGGCTTGAAGGATGGGATCCTGAATGTGTTGATGATATTATGGGAGGAGAGGTTAAGCTGTCTATGAATTTCCATATCGTAGACAAAGAAGCCGAAAACGAGGAGCTTGTTTAGGAAAAAGTGAACAACCCACTTTCTTAAATTAAGCAAGTTCCTTAAGTAACTTTTCTCCCCTTAAATTTAATCAACACATATTGGATATAAATTTTAAAAAATGAAA
>JAZRQI010000190.1:0-4662 GCA_045649705.1 Acutalibacteraceae bacterium | reverse complement strand
GTGGAAAGAGGGAGACGAAAACAGACCTCACATTTTCTGGGATTCAGACATTGCCAAGTGGATTGAGGGCGTAGCAATTTTTGATGAGATTACAGATGATAATATTGAAAAAATCGAGCATCTTATTGACCTTATTGAAGCAGGTCAGGAGGAAAGCGGGTATTTCAATATATACTACACTGTAGTTGAGCCTGAAAACAGATTCAAAAACAGAACCGAGCACGAACTTTATTGTGCAGGTCATCTTATGGAGGCTGCCGTTGCATATTACCGCCACACAGGTAAGGACAGATTCCTTAAAATTATGTGTAAGTATGCTGACCATATTGAAAAAGTCTTTAAAATCGACAGAAGTGCTGCTTTCACAACTCCCGGTCACGAGGAAATCGAACTTGCTCTCGTGAAACTTTACTCTGTTACAGGTGAGAAGAGATACCTTGAGCTTTCCAAGTTCTTTATTGATGAAAGAGGAAAAACTCTTGAACACACCTACGGTTGCTTTACAGACGGACTTTATGACCAGTGCTTCAAGCCTGTCAGAGAACAGGAAACTGCAGAAGGTCACTGTGTAAGAGCTTGTTATCTTTACAGCGGTATGGCAGATATTGCGAGAATTTATGACGATAAAGAACTTCTCAATGCCTGTGAAATGATATTCAATGACATTGTAAATCACAAGATGTACATTACAGGCGGTATCGGTTCAACTCATCTTGGTGAAGCTTTCACAATTCCTTATGACCTTCCCAACAGAACTGCTTATACAGAAACCTGTGCTGCAATTTCACTTGCTTTCTTTGCTCACAGACTTCAGCTTATTGAACCTAAACCCATTTATGCAGAGGTTATAGAAAAGGTGATTTACAACGGATTCTTAAGCGGAATTTCACTTGACGGTAAATCCTTCTTCTATGAAAATCCCCTTGAAATCATCCCTGAACTCAGAGAGAGGGATGTGTGTATAAAACAAAAACCACACATTCCCATTACCGAAAGACTTGAGGTTTTCTCCTGCTCCTGTTGTCCTCCCAATGTTATAAGATTCGTAGCTGCAATGGCTGAAAACATCTACACTTACGATGAAGACACAGTATATGTGCATCAGTTTATGTCAAGCGAAGCAGAATTTGAGGGAATAAAAATTTCTCAGCAGACCGACTATCCTTTCAGCGGAAAGGTTACAATAAAATATTCGGGTCCTGCAAGACGCCTTGCAGTGAGAGTTCCTGATTTCTGCGAAGATATTGAAAACGAAAACGGATATATTTATTTCCATGTTGAAGACGGAATGGAAACTGAAATTGATTTTACAATGCCTGTTTACTGCGTAGAATCCAACCCCCTTGTTTCTGAAAACTGCGGAAGATTTGCAGTTATGAGAGGACCTGTGGTTTACTGTGCAGAGGAAAAAGATAACGGCAAGAATCTCCGCGATATAACCCTTGATTTTTCAGGAGAAATTGAAGAAACTTATGAGGAAGACTATTTACTTCCCGTTCTGTCACTTAAAGGTTACAGAAGAAAGAGCTGCGAGAAACTTTATCGCAGAAAATCAGATGATTATGAAGAAATCACAGTAAAGCTTATTCCCTATTTTGCTTTTGCAAACAGGGGAGAAAGCGAAATGCTTGTCTGGATGCAAGTTAAATAAAAATAGAAAGAAGATAAAAATATGAGAATTCAGGACCAACTTAAAAAACAGCTCGAAGAAGCATATCCTTACAGAACAGAGCTTCATGCTCATACAAAACCTGTAAGTACATGTAGTGATGTAACCCCTGAGGATGCAGTGAAACTTTACAAGGAAAGAGGCTACACATCTCTCGTTGTTATAAACCATTTTACACCCGATTATTTTTACAAGAGAGTCGGCACATGGGACACAAAAGCATCGGTTGATTTTTACCTGAAAGATTACCGTGCTGCAAAAGAAGCAGGTGAAAAGTGCGGACTTAATGTAATTCTTGCGGCAGAACTCCGTTTCCCCAATCAGAACAGCAACGACTATCTTCTTTTCGGCATTGACGAAGAAGACCTTTGTGATATTTTCGGAATGCTAAACGGTACTGTTGAAGAATTCTACAAAAACTACTGTGACGAAACTAAATTCCTTTTCCAGGCACATCCTATGAGAAACGGTCAGGTTGTAATGCCACCTGAAACTGTTGACGGATATGAGGCTTTCAATCTTCATCCCAACCACAATTCACGTCCCGCACTTGCAACAAGATATGCAAAGAGCGTGAACAAGCCTTTCGTTGCAGGAACAGATTTCCACGAGTACGGACATGAGGGACTTTCAGCAATCAGAACGAAAGAACCCATACTCACATCTCACGATGTAGTTAAGGTTATAAGAGAAAACGATTTTATTTTGGATTCTGACGGAATCTTAATGATTCCTTAATTTTTCTTTATTGACTTATATATCGGATAGTTGTATAATATCTATGTAAAAATTTTAAAAGGAGATTTTAGTTATGAATAAGAAATTTCTCAGAATTATGAGCGTTCTTCTTTCTGTTATGGTTCTTTTCTCTTGTGCAGTTTCAGCAAGTGCAGAAGAAGGTACAGAAAAAATCGATGTTACAGTAAGAGTTGAAGGCGTTGACAAAAACCTTGCAGACAAGGAAATCATTGTTGACAAGAACAGTACTGTAAAAGCAGTAATCGATGCTGCAAGCCTTGACGTTCTTTATGCAGAAGACGGCGTTACAATCAAATCAGTAAAAGGTGAAGGCGAAAAAACAACTTCAAAATGGCAGTATGCAGTTGACGGCGTAATCAAAACAGCAGATGTTGATACATGTGTTCTTGAAGATGACGCTGAAATCATTCTCTTCAATGCGACTGAAAATGCAGTTATCCCCTCAATCAATGCAGAAGATGTTGAACTTTCAGGTGTTATCACATTCACAGGTCTTGACAAAAACGGTGTTTCTGCTCCTATCGTTGGTGCAACAATCACATGGGAAGTTGGTTTGGGTACAAAAACATACATAACTGATGCAAAAGGTAAAATCTACCTTACTCCTGATGAACTCAAAGAAGGCGACCACACAGTTGAAATCAGCAAAGTAAACGAATACAAAGTTCCTGAAGTAGTTCGTTTCAATGCAGGTGAAGAAGTAGAAGTTGAGGAAAATAAAGGCGAATACAAACCACCGAAAACTCTCTTCGAAGAAGTTTACGATTTCCTCTACTCAATCCTCAAAGGCGTTGTTGAAGTATGGAAATTCTACATTGATACATTTCTCGGTCTTTTTGGATTCGGCGGTAACAACGCAGCATAATTAAAAACGGAAAAATTTTGAGTCTCTTTCAAAGGGACTCATTTTTTGTTTTATATTGATTTTTTTATGATTTTGTTATATAATTATCAATGTTAAGGAGAGATGAAAATGTATACTTACAGAAAAGTAAAAGACGATATTTATATGATTGGTGCAAGTGACAGACGTCTTGCACTGTTTGAAAATGTTTATCCTATTCCCGAGGGTGTTTCATATAACTCCTACTTCGTGGATGATGAAAAGACAGTTGTTCTTGATACTGTAGATAAATCAGTAAGCGGTGTTTTCTTTGAGAATATAAAACATCTTCTCGGTGACAGACAGCTTGACTATCTCATTGTCAACCATATGGAACCCGACCATTGTGCTATGATAGGTGATGTGATTCTCCGTTATCCTGATGTGAAAATCGTGGGCAATGCGAAGACTCTCACAATGATTGAAAATTTCTTCGGTGAAATCAATAAGGACAACTTTGTTTCAGTCAAAGAGGGAGATACTCTCTCAACAGGCAGACACACCTACACCTTTGTGATGGCGCCTATGGTTCACTGGCCTGAGGTTATGGTGACTTACGATGTGACTGAAAAAATTCTCTATTCAGCTGATGCTTTCGGCTCATTCGGTGCACTTGACGGCAACATTTTTGCTGACGAAATCGACTATGACAACCACAGAATCGACGAGGCAAGAAGATACTACACAAACATCGTAGGTAAATACGGCGCACAGGTTCAGGCACTTCTTAAAAAAGCTCAGACAATTGATATTCAGATGATTTGTCCTCTTCACGGACACATTTTCAGAAAAGATTTTGGTTTCATCATTGAAAAATACGATTTGTGGAGCAGATACGAGCCTGAAGGAAAAAATGTTGTGATTGCTTATGCTTCAATTTACGGCAATACAGAAAACGCTGTATCAGTACTTGCAAATATGTTGGCAGACAAGGGTGTTAAGAACATTAAGGTTTACGATGTTTCAGTGACTCATCCATCATATGTTCTCTCTGAATGCTTCAGAGCAAGTCACATTGTCTTTGCAAGTTCAACCTATAATGGCGGAATTTTCACAAATATGGAAAATCTTCTTCACGATATCAAGGCTCACGCTTTGCAGAACAGAAAAGCCTATATTCTTGAAAACGGCTCATGGGGTGCAGTAGCAGGAAGAAAGATTGAAGAAATTCTCTCAACTCTCAAAGGTTTCCACATTGCAGAAGAAAAAATCTCAATCAAATCTGCACTTAAAGAAGAACAGCTTGAAAGTCTTGAAAAGGTTGCAGAAAAAATTGCATCTGAGGTGATGTAAAATGAAAAAAGTTCTCAGTGTTATTCTTGCTTTTTGTTTTGCTTTCTCATTTTTTGCT